>JAKFXU010000138.1 GCA_021731215.1 Rhodoferax sp. | reverse complement strand
CCGTGTGGGAATCCGAGTTGTACGACACCGATGCCGCCTTGGATGCCACCTGGGGCCCCAAGCAGGTGCGCAAAAAAGTCAGCCTCATGGAAATGGTCAACGAAGTGGATAACGAATTCGCCGGTGACGATGCGCAGGAAGTGTGGGTGCTGCCGACCGAGTTTTACCTGGATCAAGAGGGTAAAACGATGAATGAGCTGGAAGGCAAGCCCCCGGTAGCAGACCCTTGCCATTACCACGAATGGGATTACCAGCTCCAACTCGAGCGCCCCAGTTGGGCCACCGTGATTGAGCGCCACCCGGTGCTGGGGGACCTGGAGCTGATCAGGAAAATCATCAGCGACAACAAGCCCGTGATTTCGCGCCTCAAATTCCTGATCGAATCCATGATTCCACAGGGCTTGCAGCGCTTGCGAAATCAGGAGGATGGCGACGAACTCGACATCAACGCGGTGGTACGGGCGATGGTAGACATTCGCAGCGGGCAGCAACCCGACCCTCGCATCATGATGCGCTACAAGCGCAACAAGCGTGATCTGGCGGTCATGGTGTTGCTTGACATGTCGGAGTCCTCCAATGACAAGGTGCGCGGGCAGGATCACACCGTGATGGATTTGACCCGGGCCGCCACCGTCATGCTGTCCGATGCGTTGGACCGCATTGGCGACCCGTTTGCGCTGCACGGGTTTTGTTCCGATGGCCGGCATGATGTGCATTACCAGCGCTTCAAGGACTTTGGCAAACCCTATGATGATCTGGTCAAGGCACGCCTGGCGGGCATGAAGGGTGCTTATTCCACCCGCATGGGCGCGGCGCTGCGCCATGCCGGTGCGCAGTTGGGGCAGCAAGCCAAAAGTAAAAAAATTCTGTTCGTCATCACCGATGGCGAACCGGCCGACAACGACGTACGCGACCCCCAGTACCTTCGGCTCGATACCAAACGCGCGGTCGAAGAACTGGCGCGCGATGGCATCACGGTGTATGCGTTGAGTCTGGACCCCCATGCCGACCAGTATGTGGCGAAAATTTTTGGCCCCAAGAATTTCACGGTGATTGACCGTGCCGAACGGCTGCCGGAAAAACTCCCGATGCTCTACATGGGCCTGACCCGGTGATAACCGGACCAATGTCCATGCTGTCGGTCCTTTTTCCATTTTTGCGCTGGTTCCCGCTCGGCCGGGAAACGCTGCGCGCCGATCTGATCGCCGGCATCACGGTGGCGCTGGTGCTCATCCCCCAGTCCATGGCCTACGCGCAACTGGCCGGGCTGCCGACTTACTACGGCCTCTACGCGGCCTTTCTGCCGGTCATCGTGGGCGCCCTGTGGGGCTCGTCGAGTCAACTCGCGACCGGGCCGGTGGCCGTTGTTTCCCTGCTCACGGCTTCCGCGCTGGCACCGCTGGCGGCGACCGGGTCGGAGCCGTTCATCGCCCTGGCCATCCTGCTCGCCTTCCTGGTGGGGTTGATCCAGCTCGGCCTGGGCGCGTTCCGCTTGGGTGCGCTCGTGAATCTGATTTCGCACCCGGTCATCCTTGGTTTCATGAACGCCGCCGCCATCATCATCGGCCTGTCCCAGTTGAACAAGCTGCTGGGCGTCCCGATGAGCCGCAGCGACAATTTTGCGAACGATATCTGGAGCGTATTGCAGCAGATAGGGGACACCCACCTGCCCACCCTGCTCATGGGCGCAGGTGCGCTGGCCCTGATGCTGCTGCTCAAACGCCATCTGCCGAAAGCGCCCGGCGTGCTGATTGCCGTGGCCATTGCGACCTTGGTGAGCTGGCATATAGGCTTCGAGAGCAAGATCAGCACCGAGGTAAATCGCCTGGCCGATCCCACGGTGCGCACAGAGGTGCAGGTTTACCTGAGCGGGGCGGCAGAAATCAAGGCGCTGGAGACCTTGTTGGTACAACAACGCGCGGCGCTGAGGAAAGCGCGCAGTGACCGCGACGTGCCGGGTGCCGATGTGGCTGCCATCAATTACCGGCTTGATCTCACCGAGCTTGAGCTGACCGATCGGAATAAGGAGAACCGCAAACGCTTCCAGGCGCTGCGTCGCCACCTGTTCGTGGCCGCAACCGGCGCCCCGGAAAGCGCCATGTTCGCGCTGCAGGGCCAGGTCGCCAGCGCCGCCGGCGCCGCGCCATGGCGCATCAGCAGGGTCGACAGCACCGGCGTGCACCTGGTGGGTGGTGGCGAAGTGGTGGGCAACATCCGCCCCGGTCTGCCTGCGCTGGCGCTGCCCCGTTTCGATTGGGACAGCGTCCGCGCCCTGTTGTCAGCAGCGCTGGTGATTGCCCTGGTGGCTTTCATGGAGGCGATTTCGATTGCCAAGGCGATGACGGCCAAGACCCGCGAGCGCATCGACCCGAACCGGGAATTGATCGGCCAGGGGCTGGCCAACATCACCGCCAGCTTTAGCCAGGCGTTCCCGGTCAGCGGCTCGTTCTCGCGTTCGGCCGTGAATCTGAGCGCCGGTGCCATCACCGGCCTGTCCTCCGTGTTTTCGGGGGTGCTGGTGTTGTTCACCCTGTTATTCCTGACCCCGCTGCTGTATCACCTGCCACAGGCTGTGTTGGCCGCCGTCATCATGCTGGCGGTGGTGGGGCTGATTAATTTCAGGGCGATTCTGCACGCCTGGCAGACGCAGCGCCATGATGGCGTTGCCGCCATCGTGACGTTTATCGCCACCCTGTTTTTTGCCCCGCACCTGGACCTGGGCATCCTGATTGGCGCTGGGCTGGCCATCGCCTTATTTCTGATGCGCCGCATGAAGCCGCGCGCGGTGATTCTGGGGCGCATGGCCGATGGCACCCTGAGCGACTGCAAAGCACACCAGTTGACTCCGGTCAGCAAGCGTTTCATCACCCTGCGCTATGACGGATCGCTGGATTTTCTCAGTTCGTCTCACTTCGAAGATGCGATTTTGCAGGCCCATGCGGATTTTCCGGAGGTGCAGGTGATTCTCGTGATCGGCAGTGGCATCAACAACATGGATGCCTCCGGCGAAGAAAAAATTCGTGAGATGTGTCTCTATCTGCGCGATGCGGGCGTGACGCTGACTTTCTGCAGCCTCAAGCAGCCGGTGCGTGAGGCATTTGACCGCGCCGGCCTGACGGCCGTGCTGGGTGAGGAGAATGTGTTCAAGTCGCGTGATTTGGCTTTCCAGACTTTGGAAGCCCGGCTGCCCGGATACTGAAATAAATAAGGAAGACAAGCAATGGATATCAAACTATTTGCTACCTTGCTCGATCCCGCCATCTTGTTTTTTTTCCTGGGCATATTTGCCGCGCTGGTGCGCTCCAATCTGGAGATACCGCCGCCGGTTGCCAAATTCCTCTCCCTGTACCTGCTCATGGCGATAGGTATCAAAGGGGGTGTGGCCTTGAGCGTGAGCGGTATCCAGACGGAGATGTTGATCGGGCTCACGATCGCACTGTTCATGGCCTTCTTTGTGCCGCTGTACACCTACCCCCTGCTGCGCCGCAAGCTCGACGGCTTCAACGCCGCCGCGATCGCGGCAACCTATGGTTCGGTGAGCGCGGTGACCTTTATCGCAGCAGGTCAATTTCTGGATAACCACGGTGTCCCCTACGGCGGGTACATGGCGGTGGCGCTGGTGATCATGGAGGCCCCGGCCGTCATCATGGCGGTGGCGCTCGCTGCCATGACGCGCGCGAACCTGGCGCAGCAGGGCGCTGGCGCTACGGCGGCCAAAGTAGAGAAGCAAACTGGTTCGTTTTCGATCAAGGGCATTTTGCACGAGTCATTCACCGACGGTGCCATCGTCTTGCTGCTGGGGAGCCTGTTGATTGGCTTTGTCGTCGGCGCGGACGGCTATAAAGTCATAAAGCCTTTCACCGGTGATCTGTTCAAGGGCTTGCTGGCCTTTTTTCTGCTGGAAATGGGGATGCTGGTGGCCCGGCGCATGCGCGAGATGAATAACGTGGGGCCGTTCCTCCTCGTTTTTGCCTTCATCATCCCGGTGCTCAACGCAGCGCTCACCATTACCCTGGCCCATTTTGCTGGTGTGTCAGACGGAGATACGCTCATGCTGGCGGTGCTCGCGGCGAGCGCCTCCTATATCGTCGTGCCAGCGGTGGTCCGCGTTGCCATCCCGGAGGCCAATCCGGGACTCTACTTCGGCATGGCGCTTGCGCTCACCTTCCCGTTCAATGTCGTGCTCGGGATACCGCTGTATTATCAAATGGTTCATTTTTTGTGAGGGACGGCGTGTGACCCTCTATATTTTGGAGATCGAACCATGAGACCGCTGGAACACAAGAAATTGCTGACCATCATCACGGCACGCCCATTCAAGAACATGATCATCGAGGTGCTGCGTCTGCGCGGGGTTGGTGGCTACACGGTTGTAGATGCCAGCGGGGCCGGCGCTTTCGGGGTTCAGTCAGGCGCGCTCGAAGGCGACTCCAACATACTCGTGTACGTGATTCTCTCCGAGGCCCGCCTGACCGGTGTGCTTGAAGATTTCGATGACCTGATGAGCCGGGCCTATCGGCTCAAGGTGATCGTGACGGACATCTCGATCCTGCCACGCAAGAAGGCATCGGGTGCCGCCACGAACTAGAAACTGACTTTTCAGAATCGTCGAGTTGGCCCAATGCCTCGTTTTTCAAGACAAATACCCAATGGAAATCAACTCCATCACCAAAAAATTATTGTTC
>JAKFXU010000063.1 GCA_021731215.1 Rhodoferax sp. | reverse complement strand
TCGCCCGTGATTCACTGTCTGTCAATCCGGCCAAGGCCTGCCAGCCGCTGGGCGCCGTCTATGTGGCCAATGGCTTTGCCAAGACGCTGAGCTTCGTGCACGGCAGCCAGGGCTGCGTCGCCTACTACCGCTCGCACTTCTCGCGCCACTTCAAGGAGCCGACCTCCTGCGTCAGTTCCTCGATGACGGAAGACGCGGCCGTGTTCGGTGGCCTCAACAACATGGTGGACGGTTTGGCCAATGCCTATAGCCTGTACAAGCCCGACATGATCGCGGTATCGACCACCTGCATGGCCGAGGTCATCGGCGACGACGTCGATGCCTTCATCAAGACCAGCAAGCAAAAGGGCAGCATCCCCGAAGAGTTTGATGTGCCGTTCGCCCACACGCCGGCCTTCGTCGGCAGCCACATCACCGGCTACGACAACGCGCTGATGGGCGTGCTGCGCCACTTCTGGGACGGCAAGGCCAAGACCACCGAACCGCTGGTGCGCGTGCCCGATGAGAGCCTCAACTTCATCGGCGGCTTCGACGGCTTCGTGGTCGGCAACATGAAGGAAATCCGCCGGATTTTTGACCTGTTCGGCGTCAAGGTGAACATCATTTGCGACCCCTCGGGCAACTGGAACACACCGACCGATGGCGAGTTCCGCATGTACGCCGGCGGCACCACCAAGGAGGAGGTGATCGCGGCCCTGCACGCCAAGGCCACCATCGTGTTCCAGGAATTCTGCTGCGAAAAAACCAGCAAGTTCATCCGTGAACATGGCCAGGAAGCCGTGGTGCTCAATGCGCCCGTTGGCGTGGCCGGCACCGACAAGTTCCTGATGGAAATCTCGCGCCTCACTGGCAAGCCGATCCCGGCGGAGCTGGAAAGAGAGCGCGGCGAGGTGGTCGACGCCATGGCCGACAGCCAGGCCCATTTGCACGGCAAGCGCTTTGCGCTGTACGGCGATCCGGACCAGATGCTGGGCTACGCCGCCTTCCTGCTGGAGCTCGGTGCCGAGCCCACCCACGTCGTCTGCACCAACGGCGGCAAGGAGTGGGAAGCCAAGATGCAGGCGCTGTTTGACTCGTCGCCCTACGGCGTCGGCTGCAAGGCCTACCCCAAGCGCGACCTCTGGCACCTGCGTTCGCTCTTGTTCACGGAGCCGGTGGATTTCATGATCGGCAACACCTATGGCAAGTTCCTGGAGCGCGACACCAAGACACCGCTGGTGCGCCTGGTGTTCCCGATCTTCGACCGCCATCACTACCATCGTTACGCCACCTGGGGCTACGACGGCGCGATGCGCGTGCTGGTGATGCTGCTCGACGAGTTCTTCGAAGCGCTCGATGGCAACACCATGGAAATCGCGAAGACCGACTACAGCTACGACATCATTCGTTGACCTGCCATGGACGAGCACCCGAACCGCCAGGCCATCACCGAGGCCGTGCCGGGTGCGGCGTGCCGGCCACGCTGGAACTGATCGCGCAATTGCGCCGCCGCGAGCCGGTGTGGTTCGAGATCGGCTATTGAGACCAAGGACATTCATGAAAATTGCCGTTGCCACCAAGGACCACTGGACGCAAGTCAGCGGCCACGCCGGCCAGGCCCGGGACTGGCTCGTGTTTGACTGCCAGCCCGGTGCGCCGCTGCCCGAACCCCAGCGCGTGCTGCTGACCAAGGAACAGTTGCCGCACCACTTTCAGGACACCGCGCCGCACCCCCTGCACGGCGTCGAGATCATGATCGCCGCCAGCGCCGGCGACGGCTACATTCGCCACATGGAGAAATGGGGCGCCCAGGTCGTGCTGACCGGCGAGACCGCGCCGCTGACCGCGCTGCAAAAAATCATGGCCGGCGAAGCGCTGGCCGATACCCGCTTTCACCTCACCACCACCCTGTGCAAGCTGCGCGATCTGTTCTCGCGGCATTGAGTTGCCAGGCTGAACGCACGGTGACCGTGTGCGTGGATGGTATGGTCAGGTCATGAAAACACAAATTGATCACCTGGTCGTCGTGGCGCAAACGCTGGAGCTTGGAGTGCAGTGGTGCGAGGCCACGATCGGCATCACGCCCGGCCCGGGCGGCGAACATGCGCTGCATGGCACCCACAACCGCTTGTTCAAGATCGCCACGCCGGCCAACCCGCTGGCTTATCTTGAAATCATTGCCATCAATCCAGATGCCAAACGGCCGGCCAATGCACCGGCCAAGCGCTGGTTCGACATGGACGACCCGGCGCTGCAAGCCGCCGTCGCCATCGAGCCGCGCCTGGTGCATTTTGTCGCCAACACCAGCGACATCCAGGCCGCGCGTGCCGCCTTGAAGGCGCAAGGCATTGAGCGCGGGCCGGTCGTGCAAGCCAGCCGCCATTCACGCAAGGGCGTGCTGCAATGGCAAATCACCGTGCGTGAGGACGGCCAGCGCCTGTTCAACGGCGCGCTGCCCAGCCTGATTCAATGGGGCAAACCCGACGCCGCCGAGCCCCTGCGCCTGCACCCCCGCAACAGCCTGCCGCGTTCGGGCGTGACGTTGCAAGGCCTTGCCGTCACGCATCCGACGGCGGTCAAACTGCAAGCCGCTTTCGACGCCATCGGGCTCGCCGGCATCGCGGTGGAGACCGGCCCGGCCAACCTGCGCGCGACCCTGCACACGCCCAAGGGCCTTGTCGAGCTGCAGAGTCACGGGGTGTAGCGGCTGGACCGCGTGAGCCGTCGGCATCGGGTACGACTCGCCCTCTGGCTTCAGCGATGGAACTGTTCAGGCCCAGCCTCTTAGGCTATAGTGTTCGCAAATAAAAAATGTCGGGAAGCCTACTTCGGAATTGCCGAAGTGTTGAGCCCTCTGCGCAGACTCGACAAATGGGTGCGACGGCGGTTACGATGCTACGCATGGAAACAATGGGGCAGCGCGGGTTACCGCGAACTCAGGAAACGCGGGGTCAGTGTGCGCGAGGCTTGGAACACAAGCAAGAGCGCGCATGGCCCGTGGCGACTGAGCAAAACGCCAGCACTGAATCTGGCACTGCCTGCAAGAATGTTTCGTCAAATGGGGCTGCCCGAGTTGGCAAGGGCCAGGGCAGCATGAGATCGTTGATGTTTCAAGGAACCGCCGGATACGTGACCCGTATGTCCGGTGGTGTGGGAGGGAGGGGCCGTGAGGCTTCTTCCTATCCCGATCGGCCACGGAGTGAATATTGACGAATCGAGAAGTTGCCTCCATGTCTACTGTTCTGAGTCCGGTAACCGCGAGTGATCCGGTACGCTATCTCTTCGCTCGTTGGCGGGAGGATCGCGGCGGCACCTATCAGACTTGGTTCCTCTGGGAGGAGCGCCTGAAAAACTTCCGGTCCATCCGCCGCGGGATTGCCGCTGTGGTCGCCGAGATCGAGGCCGGGACTTTCGGCAATGTCTACAAGGGCTCCTCGCTGGAGACGGTTGTTCGCTCTATTGCGGAGCAGCGGCAAATCTTCAAAGGCGCGGACCACGCCTTTTTGTGGAAGCCCAAGCTCCGTATCCCCGACATTTACGAGAACCGCGAAAACCAGCGCCTCTTCGCGCGCTTTCTTCATGCCTGCGCTTGCTGCACGGGTGAGGCCCAGGTGATCGGTGCGATTCAGGCGCTTGACCGCGAAGCGATCAAAGGACTGGGTCCTGCGGCGGCCAACCTTCTCTATTTTCTTCACCCCACCTTGGTGCCGCCGTTCAATACCGCCATCGTGAACGGTTACAACGCACTTTGCGGTGCGAAGGTAAAGCTCGGACGGTGGGAGGAGTACCTCGCCATGCGCCGCGGAATCCTGGCGTTGAATGAGAAATATCGGGACTTGCTTTCCAACGATCTCGGAGCGGTGGCCGGGGTGCTGTTCGATATCGGCTCAGGCCGCTATCCGCCGCCTCCCGGCGAAACGGCGCTCGCGCAATGGGAAGCAGACTTGGCCAAGATTCGCGAGGAAGCGGACCGGGCAAACAAAGCCTTGCAAGCGGCACAGGAGCAGGACCGCACCCATACGGAAGTCCAGGGGTGGTTGCGCGACCTCGGGCGCGCATTGGGATTCGAAGTTTGGGTGGCGAGCAATGACCACAACCGCGCATATGCCGGGGGGCGATTGGCAGATGGATGCCTCGATTGCCTTCCAGCGGCACTGGCGAACGCGTCGGCCGCCGATGCGATCCGATTGATTGACGTGCTGTGGATTGAGCCGGCGACGGCGCGGGTGGCGGGTGCCTTCGAGGTGGAACATACCACGTCGATTTACTCTGGGATCGTGAGGATGCTGGACCTTGCGCTGGGATTGCCGGCCCAGCCCGCCCACGCCCTGTTTCTGGTCGCTCCAGACGCACGGGAGGGTGACGTCCGAAACCAGTTGCTGCGCCCGGCCTTCAGCCGAGTCGCGGACCTGAATGTGCGGCTCATCGCGTACAGCGAGCTGCAAGCGCATCGCGAGGCCATCGCCCGCTTTGGACATGGCATGAAGGCCATTGAAGCCATTGCACGGCGGCTGACATGACCCATTCCGGCCGCGGACCTAACCGGAGCTCCATGGCGCAATTGACAACCCAGCGCCGCCGCCGCTCTGTCGCAAACCGTTTGTCGCAATCCCTACAAACCGGCTAAAACGTGGCGTCGCCAGTAGCGATATTCCACCAGAAGCGCTGAAAAAGCCTGTTTTTGCCCTGGCACCCAAATTGCAATGAGAAG
>JAKFXU010000064.1 GCA_021731215.1 Rhodoferax sp. | reverse complement strand
AGCCCCTAACCCGCTGGTGACATTGATGGACTTTTTGTTTGACTCCAATATCTGGATTGCGTTTTTCATGCTCGCGGCGCTGGAAATCGTGCTCGGCATCGACAACATCATCTTCATCAGCATTCTGGTGGGGCGCCTGCCAGCCAAAAACCGTGATGTAGCACGGCGCCTGGGGCTTGGGTTTGCGATGGTGTCGCGCATCGGCCTGCTGTTCAGCCTGACCTGGGTGATGACGCTCACCAATCCCTTGTTTTCACTGTTTGGCCATGAAATCAGTGGGCGCGACCTGATTCTGCTGGGCGGCGGCTTGTTTCTGCTCTACAAGGCCTCGAACGAGATTTTTCACGAAGTCGAGGCCCACCAGACCAAAGAGGTCAGCGCCCCGGCGCATGCGGTCAAGACCGGCGCCACCCTGTTTTGGGGCACCATTGTTCAGATCGGCATCGTCGACATTGTCTTTTCGCTGGACTCGGTGATCACCGCCGTCGGCATGGTCGACAACCTCAATGTCATGGTGGCCGCCGTGATGGCGTCGGTGGCGGTCATGATGTTTGCCGCCAAGCCGATTGGTGATTTTGTTGACGCTCATCCTTCGATCAAGATTCTGGCGCTCTCATTCCTGACCATGGTCGGCACGCTGCTGGTGGCCGAGGCCTTTGACGTGCATGTGCCCAAGGGCTATGTTTATACTGCGATGCTGTTTTCTCTCGGAGTTGAGGCGCTCAATATTCGGGCGCGCTCGAAACGGATGGCGCTCAAGTCCTGAGCCGGGCGCCTCCAGCTAGAACCCCCACGCTTGTCACTTCGTGTACTGCGCTGCCCCCGGAGGGGGTTCGCCTTGCTTGGGGCGGCCCGGCGCGGCGGCTAGACCGGTGGCTTGACTTGGCCTACTTGGCGGCGTTCGGGAAGAACAGTTGCTCGCCGCCAATCTTGTAACTGGCAATCAGCGCCTGGCCCGGTGCCGACACCAGCCAGTCGACAAACTTCTGACCCTGCGCCGCTTTCACATGCGGGTGCCGGGCCGGGTTGACCAGCAGCACGCCGTACTGGTTGAACAGCCGCTGGTCGCCTTCGACCAGGATGGCCAAGTCAGCGCGATTTTTAAAATTCAGCCAACTGCCACGATCGGCCAGCAGGTAGGCGCCACTGCTGGAGGCGATGTTGAGCGCCGGGCCCATGCCGCAGCCGCACTCTCGGTAGCCACTGCCTTTGTCGTCTTGTGCGCTCCCTTTCCAGTAACGCAACTCAGCCGCGTGCGTGCCGCTCTTGTCGCCGCGCGAGATGAACGCAGCGTTGGCAGCCGACAACTTTTTCAGCGCTTGCACAATGTCATGGCCCTTGATTTTGACGGGATCGACGGCCGGTCCGATCAGCACAAAGTCGTTGTACATCACGGGCAAGCGCTTGACGGCAAAACCATCGGCCACCATTTTTTCTTCCGCCGCCTGGTCATGCACAAACAGCACATCAGCGTCACCGCGGCGGCCCATGTCGAGCGCCTGGCCGGTGCCCAGCGCCACCACTTTCACATCAAGGCCACTGGTCTTTTTGAACGCCGGCAGCAGATGGGCAAACAGACCCGACTGCTCGGTGGAGGTGGTGGACGCCACCACGATGGACTGTGCCTGAACACTCACGGACGCCACAAAAATAGTGGCCAGCAACGCGTATTGGATGCGGGTTGGCGTATTCGAAGACATCACAGCATTCATACCAGTTCTCCTTTGACAAACAAATGCGCCGCCGGGTAGTGCAGTTGCAGCAGTGACCCGCTAAAAAATTCATGCACCGGCAAGTCCGCCAGCACCCGCCCGTGTTCAAGATAAATCACCCGACTGGCCAGGCGCTTGACCTGGCCCAGGTTGTGGCTGGCGAACACCAGCGTCATCGCCGAACGCGGGGTCGCATCCCCGTTAGCCGCGCCGGTTTTGGATGCACCAGCCTCTTCGCCTGCGTCGACACGCCGACTGGAAAACTCGTCAATCAGCGCTTCCACTTCGCGCTTGGCATGCGGGTCCAGGCTGGCGGTGGGCTCGTCGAGCAGCAGCACCTCGGGGCCCAGGGCCCAGGCCCGCGCCAGCGCCACGCGCTGCTGCTGCCCGCCCGAGAGCTTGCGGGCGTTGCGCCCAAACAGCTCTGCCAGGCCGACGCGCGCCAGCGCCGCCAGTGCCAACTCCTTGGCTTGGCCCCAGGACGTGCCCCGCAGCCACAGCCCGAGTGCGATATTGCTTTGCACCGACAAGCGCAACAGATGCGGGCGCTGAAACAGCATGGCCTGTTGCATGGCCGGGGCCCGCTCGACCGCACCGGCAGTGGGCGCGGCCAAGCCATGCAGCAGGCGCAACAAGGTGCTCTTGCCGCAACCATTGGCGCCCACCAGCGCCACCCGTTCGCCACGCTGGATCGTCAGCGTGACTTCCGAGAGGGCGCGCACAGCCGTCGCCGGGCGTCCAAAATGCACGCTCGCCTCCAGCAGCCGAAACAACGGCCTCATGGCGCCACCCCGACTGCGCGCGCCGGTGCTTTGGCAGCCCGGTCGGGGCTTGCCAGATGGCCTCCTTCGTCGCTCTCGCTGCGCTCGCGCCAGCGCCGCAGCAGGGCAATCAGCACATTGAGCCCCAGCACCACAGCCAACAGGATCAGACCCAAACCCAAGGCCAGCGGCAGATCGCCCTTGGAGGTCTCCAGCGCAATCGCCGTGGTCATGACGCGGGTGAAGCCGTCGATGTTGCCGCCCACGATCATCACCGCGCCCACCTCCGAGATGGCGCGCCCGAACGAGGCGATCAGCACCGTCAGCAGCGCGTAACGCTCGTCCCAGGCCAGCAGCAGGCTGCGCATGAAGGGGCGCGCCCCGAGTGAGCGCAACTGCTCGCCGTGGCTGCTTTCGGCGTCTTCCACCACTTGGCGGGTCAGGGCCGTCACCACCGGCAGCACCAGCACCGCCTGCGCCAGCACCATCGCCTGGAAGGTAAACAGCCAGCCCAGAAAACCCAGCGCTCCGGAGCGCGACAACAGCAGATAGATCACCAGCCCGACTACCACCGAGGGCACCGCCAGCAAGGTGTTGAGCAAGGCCAGCAGCGCGCCGCGCCCGGCAAAGCGCGCCACCCCGAGCCAGGCGCCCAGGCCCAGCCCAATCCCGCAGGCCAACAGGCAGGCGCTGGCGCTGACCGCCAGCGAACGCCCGACAATCGCCAGCAAGCCGGCGTCCCCGGATACGATAAGTTGCAGCGCAGTCGTGGCGCTCTGAGTGAATGAAGTCATAACTTGCGGTATCGTAGCCACCGATTCAATTACCTGCGATATGAAACGCCGTGCATAGGCTCCAGTTCCACTACACCCTCTCGCGCGACAGCAGCCCGGCGCTGGTGCGCAATCCGCTGATTGATTTGCTGCAGGCGGTGTCGACGCAGGGCTCGATCTCGGCGGCCGCGCGCGCGCTCGGGCTGTCCTACCGTCACGTCTGGGGCGAGCTCAAGCGCTGGGAAAACGAACTGGGCAATGAACTGGTGCGGTGGGAAAAAGGCCAGTCGGCGCGCCTGACCGAATTCGGCACCAAGCTGATGTGGGCCGAGCGCCAGGCACAGGCGCGGCTGGCGCCGCAGATTGAAGCCCTGCGCGCCGAACTGGAACGCAGCTTTGCCGTGGCCTTTGACACTGCAGCCCATGTGGTGACGCTGTACGCCAGCCATGACGACGCCCTGAGCGCGCTGCGCGAACATGCGCTGCAGCAGGCCGACGCGTACCCGCCAGGCCGGGGCCAGATGCATCTGGACATCCGGTTTACCGGCAGCGTGGATGCCATTCGCGCCCTCAACGAAGGCCGCTGCGTGATGGCCGGTTTTCACACGCTGCAAAATACCGGCGCCAAAACGCTGACCGAGCGCATCTACAAACCCCTGCTGCAGCCGGGCCAGCACAAGCTCATCGGTTTTGCGCAGCGCACGCAGGGGCTGATGGTGGCCCGGGGCAATCCGCTGGCGCTGGCTTCGCTGCAGGATCTGGCCGCCCGCCAGGCCCGCTTTGCCAACCGGGCCTTGGGCACCGGCACCCGCGTGGTACTGGACGAACTGCTGACCCAGGCCGGGCTGACGGCCAGCGAGATCCAGGGCTATCGCCACACCGAACCCTCGCACGCCGCCGTGGCCCATGCCGTGGCCGCCGGCCAGTTTGATGCCGGGCTGGGCATCGCGGCGGCGGCACAGCGCGCGGGACTGGACTTTGTGCCGCTGGCCTGTGAGCGCTATCACCTGGTCTGCCTCAAGTCGGCGCTGGCGCAGCCCGGCATCCAGGCACTGCTGCAACTGCTGCAAACCCCGGCCTGGCAGGAAAAGGTAGCAGCCCTGCCCGGCCATGTGGCCATGCAAAGCGGTGAGGTGCTGTCGATGCGCCAGGTGTTGCCCTGGTGGAACTACCGCCAAAACAAAACTCACCCGACTAACCCAATATGACCCTCTGGTGGACGGCATCCGACGCTTGTCGGCCCAGAACAGCGGTCAAGTCTTTGCTTCCCCTGCACCATTGGCCAAAGCCGGGCGCCAATGCTTCTGGCACAGCTTGAACCTAGAAACCGCAGTTGACCGCTTCGTTTCGCTTGGCACACCGCATGAACACTCACTTTTGTACTCACGAACAAGTTCACCTTTTGGGTGACAGCGCTACGTATCCGATTGAGCCGCCCTTGGGCGC
>JAKFXU010000197.1 GCA_021731215.1 Rhodoferax sp. | reverse complement strand
GAACGGTGCATGATGAAGCCGATGGCAAAACCGGCCAGCGCTGGCCGGTTTTGCCATCGGCTTCATCATGCACCGTTCGCGCCTGTGCTTTGCGCGCGCTTTTCGCGAGCCTTTCGTCACCGGCGAAGGCGAGATGGCCAAGGCCGTGATTCTGGCGCTCGCCATCGGTTTGCCGCTGGCGGCCCTGTTGTTTGAAAAAAAGATCATTGACCCCTACGTGGCGATACCGGCGACGTTCTGGATCGGCTCCAGCGCCAGCGCCGTGTTCAAGAAACTCAATCTCACGGCCATCGACGAAACCAATCTGGACATGTTCGAGCGAACCACCGTCGGCTTCCAGGCCTACCTGCCGGAACTGTTATCGGGCTGGGGCATCACGCTGCTGGTCAGCGCCAGCCTGCTGCTGCTGTGGTATGCGCTGGTGCGCTACAACGAATCGACCGAAAAATTCACCTTGATGTAGGTTAAACCTGGGTTAAAAATTTTAAAGGAGTGCATTATGAAAGTTCAACGCATCCCCCTTCTGGCCGCCCTGCTGGCGGCACTGGTGCTCGTTCCAGCACAGGTGCTGGCCGCTACGACGGACGCGGCGCCCGCGCCAAGCTATTCGCCCGAAAAACCGGGGCCGGGCTGGTACAGCAAGCTGGTGAACCTGGATTTCGTGAAAAAACAGGCCGTCATACCCAAGATCGACGGTGTGCTGCTGATTGATTCGCGTCCGGCGGCGCGCAAGTACGACCTGGGCCACATCCCCACCGCCATCAACATCCCGGACACCCAGTTTGACAAGCTGGCACCGACCCTGTTGCCGCAGGACAAGTCCATGCTGCTGGTGTTCTATTGCGAAGGCTACGACTGCATGCTCAGCCACAACTCCGCCTTCAAGGCAGAAAAGCTGGGCTATACCAGCGTTCGCGTTTTCGCCGAAGGATTCCCGGAGTGGATTAAAACAGGCAACCTGCATGCAGTCAGCCCGGCCCACATCAAGAAGCTGATCGACGAAAAGATGGCCATGACGCTGGTGGATTCGCGGCCCAAGGCACGCAAATACGACTTGGGCCATATCCCGGGCGCCATCAGTCTGCCTGACTCCCAGTTCGAGAAGCTGGCGGCACAGATGCTGCCAGCCGACAAGGGCGCGGCGCTGTACTTTTACTGTGAAGGCGTGACTTGCGTGCTGAGCAACGATTCGGCGCTGAAGGCCATTCAACTGGGTTATCGCAACGTCAAGGTGGTGCCCGAGGGCTACCCGGCGTGGGAGAAAGCCTATGGCGCGGGCTCCACCGCCGCTGGCGCGGCCCCGGCCAGTGCCAAGGCGCCTGCCATGGAGGCGGGCAAGGAAGCGGGGACGATCACCGTCAGTTCGTTCGAGCGCATCTACCAAGAGGCGCCGCAGAGCGTGCATCTGATCGACGTGCGCGACCCGAAGGAATTCGACACCGGGAGCTTCAAAGGGGCGTTCAACCTGCCCGTGAGCACCCTGGAAAAAAACCTGGATAAACTGCCCAAGGATAAGCCCATCATTTTCTTTTGCGGCGCCGGTGCACGCAGTGGCGAGGCGCATGACATGGTCAAGCTCTACAAGCCCGAGCTCAAGACCGTCTTTCTTGACGCTGATATCAACCCAGATTGTCCATTAGGCGCACCTGCGGTGCTGTTTGGGTGCAGGCGGCGCATTGGCGGCCATTTTTGCCCTTCTTCGTTGTCCATAGCCCAAGCTATGGACGCCTCAGTCAGGACAAAACTGCCTCGCCACTGCATCCACCTACCCTCCAAACCCCAATGGACAATCTGGGATCAAATGGACCCCGGCTGGCGTTGCCGCCATCACCGCCAAGAAATAGCGACGGCGAGTGGGGCGACGGCTGAATGGTTGGAGGGGCGGCGCCGTTTTTTGGAGCGCACAATAGCCGCTTCGTTGGATCAATAAAATCACGGACCCTGCTTCATGCGGCGGCGCTTCTCCCATGGCAAAAATTTCAGTTCAACCTCCCCACTCCACGCCGAGTAAACCGGACCCGGCGTTTGAGATGGCGGCGGAGTTGTTCCGCGTTCTGTCGGCCCCGATGCGGCTCAAAATCATTCACTGCCTGAGCGACGGTGAAAAGAATGTGAGCTATTTGCTAAGCCAGATCGACACCACGCAGCCCAATATGTCGCAGCATCTGAATACGCTGTACCAGGCCGGTGTGCTGGGCAAGCGCCGCGAGGGCGCGCAAATCCATTACCGCATCATTGACGATCGGATGGCGGCGCTTTGCCACGCGGTATGCGGACAGATGGTGAGCGACGGCGCACGCCAGGAGGCCTGACACGCCAGCACCCCGATGCCGATAGGGCCAACGCTGGCTACACTCACGCAAGCCGAAAGTGCCAATCCTGGAGCCCCACCCCATGTCAGCCATCCCGTCGATCGATCCCCTGCTCTGCCCCTTGTGCGGGCAAGCCAACCAATGCGCCATGGAAGTCGAGCTGGCCAGCGGCATCCAACAGCCGCCGTGCTGGTGCGCTCAGACCAGCTTCACGGCCGAGCTGCTGGCCAGAATTCCGGAACCGGCACGCGGCAATGCCTGCCTGTGCGCCGCCTGCGCGCGGGCCGCGGCGGCGTGAAAAATGGCGCCGCGCCGGCGTCGAGTCGGGGCCTTGAGCACCGCCGCCGTCACTAAAATGGTGATCAACTGGCCTTGAACACAAGGCGCGGTGAAACTCATCAAGGAGCGTGACATGGCACTTCTTTCCTGGAACGACCAATACCTGATTGGTCAGGCCACCATCGACGAAGAACACAAGATGCTGTTTCGTCTGATCAATGATTTCCACACCCACTGGACCGAGCAACGCGACCGCAAGGACATCGCGCGCGTGCTCAGTCAGTTGATCCACTACGGCGAACTGCACTTCCAGGATGAGGAACGCATCATGGCGCAAGAGGGCTATCCGGAACTGGAGAGCCACCACCAGGTCCACGAAAAACTGATTGATGAGATTTTCAAGCTCAACGAGGAATTGGCGGACCAGAGCCGTCTGCTCGAACGCGACATGACCAAGTTTCTGAAGCAATGGCTGGTTGACCACATCGTGCACAGCGACTACGAGTTTCGCAATTTCCTGATCCGCAAGCGGCGCGAAGCGGCGCTGACCTGAGGCTTGGGCGCCCGCGCGGCGCGGCCAGCGGGCGATTGCGGCGCAACGCCCATCTTGCATAAACCCATGCAAGTTACGCATAACTTTTCTCGGTAATCTCCATGTAACTCCGGAGCAAGTTCCTAAAATTGGCGCACGGGCTGGTTTTACATGGCAGCCGTCTTTTCAAAAATCTGATCGGTGTCGGGCACGATTCCGTCAGTCACCCCAACGCTTGCGGCATGGCGGACCCTGAAGCGGGATTCAACTTCATTGAGTTTTTTGAAAAGACAATTTTTAAACTAGGAGCTGTTCCCATGAATTCACCCGCGATGCAAGGCCTCACCCTCAGAGCCCCCAGTCATGTCAAGAATGCCAGGCTGATCGCCTGGGTGGCCGAAATGGCCGCCCTGTGCCAACCCGACACCATTTACTGGTGCGACGGCAGCGACGAGGAATACCAGCGTCTGTGCGCCCAACTGGTGCAAGCCGGCACTTTCATCAAACTCAACGCGGCCAAGCGTCCCAACAGCTACCTGGCCCGCTCCGACCCGAGTGATGTGGCGCGGGTGGAAGACCGCACCTTTATCTGCTGCGAACAGAAGGAAAACGCCGGCCCGACCAACAACTGGATGGCGCCGGCCGCCATGCGTAAAACGCTGCAGCCCCTGTTTGACGGCTGCATGAAAGGCCGCACGATGTACGTGGTGCCGTTCTCGATGGGCCCGCTGGGCTCGCCGATTGCACATATCGGTATTGAACTGAGCGACAGCCCTTACGTAGCGGTCAACATGAAGATCATGACGCGCATGGGCAAAGCGGTGTACGACGTGCTCGGCCTGGACGGTGAGTTTGTGCCCTGCGTGCACACGGTGGGCGCGCCCTTGGCACAGGGCCAGGCGGACGTGAAATGGCCGAGCAACAAGACCAAATACATCGTGCACTACCCCGAAACGCGCGAAATCTGGAGCTATGGCTCGGGTTACGGCGGCAACGCGCTGCTGGGCAAGAAGTGCTTTGCGCTGCGCATCGCCTCCAGCATGGGGCGCGCGGCGGCGGGCGATGCAGCCGGCCGCCCCGGCTGGCTGGCCGAGCACATGCTGATTCTGGGGGTGACCAGCCCGGCCGGCAAAAAATACCATGTGGCGGCCGCCTTCCCCAGCGCCTGTGGCAAGACCAACTTTTCCATGCTGGTGCCGCCGGCCGGCTTTGCCGGCTGGAGCGTCACCACCATTGGCGACGACATCGCCTGGATCAAGCCCGGCGCCGATGGGCGGCTCTACGCCATCAACCCGGAAGCCGGCTATTTTGGCGTCGCGCCCGGCACCAATATGCTGACCAACCCGAACTGCATGGCCAGTCTGAACCGGGATGTGATCTTCACCAACGTGGCACTGACCGACGACGGCGATGTCTGGTGGGAAGGCATGGAAAAGGATACGGCTGCGAAGTCGGCTCCGGCCCACCTGATCGACTGGCAGGGCCAGCACTGGACGCCGGAGATCGCGCGCCAGACCGGCGCCAAGGCCGCCCATCCGAACTCGCGCTTCACCGTGGCCGCCACCAACAACCCCGCGCTCGACCCGGCC
>JAKFXU010000378.1 GCA_021731215.1 Rhodoferax sp. | reverse complement strand
GCCGTGCTGCTGCGCGGCTATTTGCGCACCCCCGGCGGGCGCTACCGCTGGGATGCGCGCAAGCTCAAGCTGCCGATCATCGGTGAGATTGTTCTGAAAGCCACCCTGGCGCGCTTTGCCCGCAGCTTTGCCCTGTCGAGCCAAAGCGGTGTGCCGCTGGTGCAGGCGCTGACGGTGGTGGCGCAAACCGTGGACAACACTTTTATTGGCAGCCGCATCGAGCAGATGCGCGACGGCATCGAGCGCGGCGAGAGCATCTCGCGCTGCGCCGCCGCCACTGGAGTCTTCACGCCGGTGGTGCTGCAAATGATCGCGGTCGGGGAAGAAACCGGCGAGCTCGATTCGCTGCTGTTTGAAATTGCCGACATGTACGAGCGCGAAACCGACTACAACATCAAGGGCCTGTCGGCGGCGATTGAACCAATCTTGCTGGCGGTGATTGCGGTGCTGGTGCTGCTGCTGGCGCTGGGGGTATTCATGCCGCTGTGGAACATGGGCCAGGCCGCCATGGGCAAAGGCGGCTAGCCGTGGCCACTGGCCGGATGGCAGCCTGGCAAGCGCCGCTGTCAAGGCGCAGCTTGGTCGAGTGGTTGCTGCTGGCATTGGTCATAGTGGTGTTGCTGCTGCTGTTTACCCGCGAGGTGCGGGTGGTGCAGGGACAAGCGGAGCGGGCTGCGGTCAAGGCCACGCTGGGCGCCTTGCGCACCGCCCTGGTGCTGGATCATTTGCAGCGGCAAGTGGCTCGGGGGAAATCGTCCGTAGCGTTGACGCAACACAATCCATTCAAGCTGCTGCAGCGCCGGCCGCTGAATTACCGCGGCGAGAGGAGCGCGGCCCAAGCGCTTGCCGCCCCGCCTGGTAGTTGGGTGTTCGACCCGCTTTGTACCTGCGTCGGCTATGTGCCGATTTACGCCCAATGGTTCGACAGCCCCAGTGGGGAGCTCATGGCCTGGTATCAAATCACGGGCGCGCCGGGGCCGCTGCAATTGGTGGCCAAAGAGGCCTATGGCTGGCAGGGCGAAGTGTTGAACTAGCGCTGGCCGGACCCCATAAACGAAGCTTTCACTGCCATTTTCCTGATGCAGGTCAGTCACTTGGACTGCGAACTTCGTCCCTTGGTCGAGCTTGTTGCACTAGAATTTGCCGGTTAAAGAATCGCAAGTCAGACCTTGGGGTCTGAATGTTTTTTTAGTTATGACATAACTTGAGTACAAGTTAGTCTGCTCTGAAACTGCGTTTTCAGACGAGATCATTCAATTTTTAATAAGGTAGACAACATGAAACAAGTGCAGCGCGGCTTTACTTTGATTGAGCTGGTGATGGTGATCGTGATCCTGGGTGTGCTGGCAGCCGTGGCGATTCCGAAGTTTGTGGATTTGAAGGGGGATGCCCAGCAGGCTGCCATGACCGGGGTTGCCGGTGCCGCCGCTTCCGCATCGGCTATTAACTATGGCGGCTGTGCCATTGCGACCGCTGCCAGCCAGCCGAACAAGTGCAAGGTGGTCAATGACTGCGACGACATCAAGGCCGCCATGAGTGGTGGTGCTTGGCCCGCCGGCTACAGTGCTACCGGAACAGGATCTACGACGAATGGAACCAGCATGACCTGCACTTTGGCCCTGGCTGGTTACACGCCGTCGCCAGCGGTCACCTTTGAAGTGATTGCCGCCGGTAATTAACGCCGATCTTGCATGGCGTAAGGTCCATCAAACCTGCGGTTGGCAATCCGTCCGGTTTCCAGCAGTGCCGATCAGAGTACGCGAGGTTTTCAGCATGAAACCCTCGCGTTTTTGCTTTCTGGATAGTCGGGTGCAAGTGTTGCCTGGTAGACGATCCGAATCACTCGACCAGTACGCCAAAGGCCACCACGGCGGACTTGAGCGTGTCCTGCACCATCAGTTCGCTCGGTACGCCCAGGGCCGGTACAAGGAACATTGTCAAGCCGAGCACGGCGGTGGGCCACGCGCTTGCAGCCGGTCGCCAGCCTGGGGTGTTGGCCGGCGTGGGAGGCAAAAAGCCTTTTTCGACAGGGAGTGCGGGTGGAACGGGCATCGAAATTGGGCGATTGCAGTGCGGGTGGCAGAGAACGGGGAAGGAACCAAATTCGCCTTGAGTATGCCCTCATTAAAAGCCCAAGTTTTTGCTTCTCGGCCACACCAATAGAAGTGGCAATATGCCGCCCTACAATCGAGCATCATGAGAGTCTCTCCTGCCGAAGCCGCAACCATCAGGCAAGCTGCCAGCGCTGTGTTTGGCCAGCGGGCGGTTGTGTGGTTGTTTGGCTCGCGCGCGGACGATGCCCAAAAAGGCGGCGACATCGACTTGTATGTCGAACTGCCGCCAGAAGACTACGCCTATTCCAAGCAGGTTCGGTTCTGGTGCGAGTTGATCAGCCGCTTGGGCGACCAGAAGATCGATATCGTCATCAACAAGCTGGGCTTGTCGCCATCGCTGCCCATTCATGCGATTGCCAAGAGCAAAGGGGTCAGGCTGTGAATGAATTGGCTGAAAGGGTGAAGTCAGTGTTGTCTGAGCAAGACAGGAACTTTCTGCATATTCACCACGCACTTGACAAGCTTGCTCCCTACTTGCCGATTGGGGTGCTTCACTTGGATGACAGCGATGTGGTCGAGCATCTTGACCAGATGGTCTTCCGTTTCATGAAAATTCAGGATGGCATAGGCCGCCGCTTGATCCCGTTGATGGTGGATGCGATCGAGCCAGACACCTCCGAGATGACCTTTATCGACAAGCTCAACAAGCTTGAAAAGTTTGGCTTGCTTGAACCTGGTGAGTGGAATGGTTACCGGAAAATACGCAATGATGTGACGCATACTTACCCGGAGGAAAAGGATGCGCTGGTCGACGCGATCAATGAGGCGATTGCCGTGATCGGCAAGCTGGAGACCACGTATTTAAAGATGCAGAGCTTTTGCCGTGAAAAGCTGCATGTGTCGGGTTGAGCGCGGCTTCACCCTGATCGAATTGATCATGGTGATCGTCCTGCTGGGCGTGTTGGCGGTGTTTGCCGCGCCGCGCATTTTCAACAGCAGCGATTTCAATGCCCGCGGCTTTCATGACGAGACGCTTGCGTTGCTGCGCTACGCGCAGAAGACGGCGATTGCCCAACGGCGGACCGTGTGCGTGGCGTTTACGACCAACTCGGCAGCCTTGAACATTGCGTCTGCAGCCGCCAACACGACTTGCAACACGGCACTGCGCGGGCCAAAAGGGGACAATCCCGGAACCGTCACCGCCAAGTCCGGTGTGACCTACAGCAGCACGCCCGCGAGTTTCAATTTCGATGGGCTGGGGCAACCGGTGAATGCGTCGGGTGCGCCGGTTGCCACCCAAACCATTCAGGTGAGCAACGCGGCGAAGTCCATCACGGTAGAAACTGCCACCGGCTATGTGCATGACTAAGTCACGCCAGCGCGGCTTCACGCTGATCGAGCTCATCATCTTCATCGTGGTGGTGGCCGCCGGCTTGGCGGGCATTCTGTCGGTGATGAACTCCGTGGTCAAGTCCAGCGCCGACCCGATGGTGCGCAAGCAGGCGATGGCGCTGGCCGATTCGATTCTCGAAGAGATTCTGCTCAAGAGTTATGAGGATCCGGACCCCTCAATCAGCACCGGTGAAACCACGCGCAGCGCCATGGATGACGTGGGCGACTACCACGGCAAGAGTAATGCGCTGTTTATCGACCTGCCGGCGCCATTGGCGTCCTACCTCATCGCCATTGCGGTGACCGATGGCAGCGCGACGCTGGGTATTGCGGCCAAGAAGGTGACGGTCACCATCACCCACGGCGCGGAGGTGATCAGCATGAGCGGGTATCGGACCAGTGACTAGCGAGTCTTTTGATATCGTGATATCGTCTGACTTTCATTGATCAACTTTCGGGGATCCCATGGCCCAAGTTATCGTCCGCAACATTGAAGAAGACGTCAAGGCAGGCCTGAAGGCACGTGCCCGTGAGCATGGCTGGAGCATGGAGGAAGAAGTGCGCCAGATCTTGCGCCGGGCGGTGAGCGCGCAAGGGCGGGCAAGGCCCAAACTGGGTTCGCGCATCGCCGCGCGTTTTACGGGTGCGGGATTGACAGAACCGCTGCCCGAACTGCACGGGCAAGCCGTCCAACCGATGGACTTCGGCACGTGATTATTCTGGACACCAACGTCTTGTCAGCCCTGATGCAGCAGCAGGCTGATCCGCAGGTGGTAGCGTGGCTGGACCGGCAGAGCGCCGAATCGATCTGGATCACCAGCATCACTCTGTTTGAAGCCCGCTACGGTCTGGAACTGATGGCGGTGGGCCAGCGCAAGCATCTGCTGCAAGACCGCTTTGAGCAACTCCTGCAAGACGACCTGGAAAATCGGGTGCTGTTGTTCGACGTCAATGCGGCCAGCGAGGCGGCCAAGTTGGCGTCCGAACGCAAGGCCCGTGGTCGCCCGGTCGACATGCGCGACACCTTCATTGCCGGTATTGCGCTGGCGCGGCGTGCCACCTTGGCAACGCGCAATCTACGGCATTTTGATGATTTGACTGTGCCCGTGATTGATCCGTGGGCAGGTGGCGCGTGAATACCATATGCCGGCTTAGGCGCCAGCGCGGCTTCACGCTGATCGAGATGGTGATGGTGATCGTCATCATGGGCGTGGTCGGTGGCATGGTATCGGTCTTCATGAAGGCCCCAATTGATGCCTATTTCGACAG
>JAKFXU010000379.1 GCA_021731215.1 Rhodoferax sp. | reverse complement strand
TTACAAATCCTCGCAGCGCCATGACACCCATCCAGCTTTTTGACCCGGCTTCCAGCAGCTACACCTATGTGCTGTTTGACGAGGCCAGCCGCGAGGCGCTCATCATCGACCCGGTGGACGTGCAGCTCGAGCGCGATCTGGCCACGCTGCGCCAGTATGGCCTCAAGCTGCTCTGGACCGTGGAAACCCACGTCCACGCCGACCACATCACCAGCGCGGGCCAACTGGCCGAACTGGCCGGCGCCAAGACCGCCGCGCCGGCGGGCTGCGGCGTTGGCACGGCGGCGGTGCAACTGAGGGACGGGGACCGGCTGCGTTTTGGCAACGAGCAGGTGCTGGCGCTGCACACGCCCGGTCACACCGCCGGCAGCATGAGCTTTTTATGGCGCGATCACGTTTTTACCGGCGACACGCTGCTGATCAACGGCTGTGGCCGCACCGACTTCCAGTCCGGCAACGCCCAGGCGCTGTACCACAGCCTGACCCAGATTCTGTTTGCGCTGCCCGCCGCCACCACGGTCTGGCCGGGGCACGATTACCAGGGGCGCAGCCATTCCAGCATCGCAGCGGAACAGGCCGGCAACGCGCGGGTGGCGGGCCAGACGCTGGCCGGCTTCCGCGCCATCATGGCAGCACTGCATTTACCCAAACCCGAACGCATTGACGAGGCGGTGCCGGCCAACCTCAGCTCGGGCCTGCGCCATGACGCCGGCGGCGCGGGCGGGTTGACGCCCCACCCGGCGCAGGGCTACGCTGGCGATGTCACGCCTGTGCTCGCTTGTCAATGGTGGCAGGCCGGCGACGCGGTGCTGATCGATATCCGAACCGACGCCGAACGGGAATGGGTCGGTTTCGTGCCGGGCGCGGTGGCGCTGGCGTGGAAGCAGTGGCCGGGCATGGTCATGAACCCCGCCTTTGACGCGGGCCTGCGGGCGGCAGCACCGCCCGGCAAAAAGGTGTTGCTGTTATGCCGCAGCGGCGTGCGCTCCATCGCCGCCGCCCGGCGCGCCACCGAACTGGGGCTGGAGGCCTACAACGTGCTCGAGGGTTTTGAAGGCGATCCGGATGGGCACGGGCAACGCGGGCGCCAGGGCGGCTGGCGCCATCACGACCTGCCCTGGCGGCAGGGTTGAGGCCCGGCGCTTTCCCCAGGGGGGCTGATCGACCCGGGCGGAGCGGCCACGCTACTTTGATCATAATAAGGGCATGACATTCCTGGCAATTGACGTCGGCAACACCCGCCTGAAATGGGCGCTGTACCAAGCCGCCCATCCGCAAGCCGCCCTGCTGGCACAGGGTGCCGAGTTCCTGGAAAACATTGACAAGCTGGCGGATGGCGCCTGGGCCACCGTGGCGCCGCCCACGCGCATGCTGGGTTGCATCGTCGCTGGCGACGCCATCAAGGGCAGGGTCCAGGAGCAAATGGAACTTTGGGATGTGAGCCCGCAATGGGTGGTGGCGAGCGCCGAAGAAGCCGGTCTGCGCAATGGCTACGACTATCCGGCGCGCCTGGGCGCCGACCGCTGGGTGGCGATGATCGGCGCCTGGCACCGCGCGCTGGCGCAGGGACCGGCGCGACCGATGGTGGTGACCATGGTGGGCACCGCGGTCACGGTGGATGCGATTGACGCCAGCGGCAAGTTCCTGGGCGGCCTGATCCTGCCCGGCCACGGCATCATGCTGCGCGCCCTCGAATCAGGCACCGCCGGGCTGCACGTGCCCACCGGCGAGGTGCGCGAGTTCCCCACCAACACCAGTGACGCCCTCACCAGCGGCGGCACCTACGCCATTGCCGGCGCCGTGGAACGCATGGTGCAGCATGTGCGCGCCCACTGCGGCACCGAGCCGCGCTGCATCATGACCGGCGGCGCCGGCTGGAAGATGGCGCCCAGCATGTCGCTACAGTTCGAACTGGTGGACAACCTGATCTTTGACGGCCTGCTGGAGATGGCGGCGCGCCGCTTTGCAAAAGAAAACAGCCTGTAGCGCCGGTCAGCGCACTGATGATTGGCGGTGTTTTACGCAGCGCCACGGCTGCACCAGACGCTGGCACAAACGATTCATAATGAAGCACCGATTCACGCCAAAGGACATCGCCATGGGACACGCTGCACAAAAACCCGTTTTCAGCGCCGACGACTACCTGGCGTGGGAGCCCGCGCAGCTCGACCGGCACGAATACATCGACGGCGAGGTGTTTGCCATGGCGGGGGCCGAAGACCGGCATGTGACGGTGTCCATGAACGTCGCCTTTGCCCTGCGCCAGCACCTCAGCGCCAGCCCGTGCCGCACCTACATGAGCGATATGCGCCTGCATGTGACTGCTGCCAACAGCTACTTTTACCCCGACGTGCTGGTCACCTGCAGTGCGCTCGACCTGGCCAGCACCATGCTCAAGACCGAGCCCAAGCTGATCATCGAGGTGCTCTCGCCCAGCACTGCCGCCTATGACCGGGGCTTGAAGTTCAGCCACTACCGCAGCCTGGCCAGCCTGCAGGAGTATGTGCTGATTGACCTGGACAGCCGCAGCACCGACTGTTATCGCATAGGTGCCGACGGGCTCTGGGTGCTGCACCCGTTTGCGCGCGGTGAAGCGGTGTCACTGGCCAGCGTGGCGCTGGAGTTGAGTGCGGCGCAATTGTTCGCGGAAGTGCCGGAAGTCTGATTCGATTTCGATCACCGGCGGAGCTGGCTGCGCACCGCTTTGCGGTTTGACTCAGGCCGCGGTCTGGAACCAGGCCTCGGCCAGGCGCACCCAGTAGGTGGCGCCCAGCGGAAGCAGCGCATCGTTGAAGTCATAACTCGGGTTGTGCAGCGTGCAGGGGCCGCCGCCGTGGCCGATGTCCCGGTGATCACCGTCGCCGTTCATGATGAAGCTGTAGCAACCGGGCACAGCCTGCAGCATGTAGGAAAAATCTTCCGCGCCCATGGTCGGCTCCTGCGCCAGCACCTGCTCGGCGCCGACGATGCTCGCCATCACCTGGCGCGCCAACTCGGTTTCTTTGGCGTGGTTGATGGTGGGCGGGTAGTTGCGCACGAACTCGAACGCGCACGTCATGTCAAAGGCGGCGCAGGTGTGCTCGGCAATTTGCCGCATGCGCTGCTCGATCAGGTCCAGTACGTCGAGCGCAAAGGTGCGCACCGTGCCGCGCAGCTCGCAACTGTCGGGGATGACGTTGGTGGCCTCGCCGGCGTGGATCATGGTGACGGAAATCACCCCGGCATCGACCGGCTTCTTGTTGCGGCTGATGATGGTTTGAAAGGCTTGCACCAGCTGGCAGGCCACCGGCACCGGATCGAGCCCGGTGTGCGGCATGGCGGCGTGGCCGCCCTTGCCCCGAATGGTGATTCGGAACTCGTTGCTGGACGCCATCACCGGCCCGGCACTGGCGGCAAACTTGCCCAACTCGCCGCCCGGCCAGTTGTGCAAGCCAAACACGGCGTCCATCGGAAATTTGTCAAACAAGCCGTCCTTGATCATCTCGCGCGCGCCGCCGCCACCCTCTTCGGCCGGCTGAAAAATCAGATACACCGTGCCGTCGAAATGGCGGTGTTGGGCCAGGTGCTGGGCTGCCGCCAGCAGCATGGCGGTGTGGCCATCGTGGCCGCAGGCGTGCATCTTGCCCGGCTGCTGGCTGGCGTGGCTGAAGGTGTTGAACTCCTGCATCGGCAGCGCATCCATGTCGGCGCGCAAGCCAATGGCGCGCGCGGAGCTGCCACTCTTGACGATGCCGACCACGCCGGTGCGGCCCAGGCCGCGGTGCATCGGTATCCCCCATTCGGTCAGCTTCTGCGCCACCAGGTCGGCGGTACGGGTTTCTTCAAAACACAACTCGGGGTGGGCGTGAAGATCGCGCCGAATGGCGGCCATGCCGGCCGCCTGGGTCATGATCGAATCAATAATTTTCATGGCATCTCCTGTTGAGTGCAGTTTATCGCTCCATGCCAAAGCCCTTTGTCCCACCGGGTACATCCGTGGCGGACCGATGGCCTTGGGTCAAAATGGCAGCACCCACTGAGCCCTGCCCATGAGCCACACCAATTCCAGCCCCAACGCCCCCGCTCCCATTCAAGTGCTGGGCGCCTGCCCGCATGATTGCCCCGATACCTGCTCCCTCTTGACCACGGTCGCCGGCGGCATTGCCATCAAGGTGCAGGGCAATCCGGCCCACCCCCATACCGATGGCGCGCTGTGCACCAAGGTGTCGCGCTACCCCGAGCGGACCTACCACCCCGAGCGCGTTCTGCAGCCACTCAAGCGCATCGGCCCCAAGGGGTCCGGCCAGTTCGAACCAGTAAGTTGGGACGCTGCGCTGGACGACATTGCCGCCCGGCTCACCGCCATTGCCAGCCGCGGACCGGATGCGGCACAAGCCATCCTGCCCTACAGCTACGCCGGCACCATGGGGTTGGTGCAAAGCGAGAGCATGGCGGCGCGCTTCTTCCACCGCTTGGGCGCCTCCTTGCTGGAGCGCACCATCTGCGCCTCTGCCGGCGGCGAGGGGCTGATCCAGACCCTGGGTGCCAAGGTCGGCATGCGGGTGGAATTTTTTGCCGAGTCAAAGCTGATCCTGATCTGGGGCAGCAACTCGATTGCCAGCAACCTGCATTTCTGGCGTTACGCCCAGGTCGCCAAGCGCAACGGCGCCAAACTGATTTGCATTGACCCCCGGCGCAGTGAGACCGCCGACAAGTGCCACGAACACATTGCCCTTCTGCCC
>JAKFXU010000377.1 GCA_021731215.1 Rhodoferax sp. | reverse complement strand
GGTCTTCATGCTGCTGTGTCCTCACGAAATGTTGCAGAATCACCCCATCGGAATTGACGGGGTGAATGTGCAGAATAAATCGTGTCAGCTCAGGGGTGGACTACTCCGCGTAGCGGCTTCGTCCAACAACCGGTTCAGATCGCGGCTGCGCTTCGCTTGCGCGATCTAACCTTATTCGTTAGGCATGAAGGTTGATTGGATGGTGGCAAAATCTGGGATTGACTTTGCTTGCCAGCGCACTATGCGAACATCTGCAGAAGCCAACGCCTTATCTTTTTTTGCGTCGGCGGCCTGACGATCTTCCGTTTGGTGAGTGGCGTCATCAAGCTCGATGACGGCGACAATACTCGAATCCTTGTTGCACACCACGAAATCAGCACTCATGCGGTTGATGCGATTAGACCAAGACTGATAGTTATTGCCTTTCTTGACTCCGAGCAACCGAGAAAGTTGAACTTGGGCAAGGATGATATGTTCAGGCAAAGCTTGGATGAGCCGGAAATAAAGGACTTGCTCGGGCTGGGAAAGCGGTTTTTTGGCATAAAAAGGCCACACTTCATCACTGGCACCGCCCTGAGATTTGGCTTTCAGGACGGCAAAAACAACTATCACGGCAACGACGACAATCAACAGCAGAATAATTGAATTCATTTTTATTGTTTCCCCCTTGGCGAGCAAATGCCCGACGGAATATATCCGAATTCCACCTGTGGATACTGATGACCGATAAAGCGGCAAGGCGCATACCGCGGTGGTTCGTAGCCAATTTTCCGAGAAATCGAAGTCATTTCCATCCCTTTGAACCCTGTCGCCTATCCTGGCGAAATTTGGTCAACGTCGAGTTCATTTTCTCGACGTTTCATGTTGCCCGACTATAGCCCCGTGGAGCACGCACCTGAATGTCGGCTCCCGCTGCCCGGCGGGTTCTCCGAACGCGAACATCGGTCCACCAAATTGGCTGATCGCACTCCAGGCCGCTGACGACTACCGCGTGGCAATCCACGGCCCTGGCACCCCCGCCTGGCTTGGTCATTGCGGGGAGCGGGAGCGACGCGACCACTCGGCCGGCGCCCGCGCCATGACGGGCAAAAGGCACTTCTTGCCGTGCCTGCATTCTCTAAAACCGCAAGGCGACCAGTGCGATCGACGGCACGAACACGATCAGCATGATTCTGAGAGCGTCAGACATCAGAAACGGGACGATGCCCTTGAACGTTTCCTTCATGGGCACGTCCTTGGCCATGCTGCTGATGATGAACACGTTCATCCCCACCGGCGGCGTGATCAGGCCGATCTCCACCACCATCAGGGCCAGGATGCCGAACCAGATCGCCTTGCCTTCCGGATCAAGACCCCAGTAGTCGGTGCCCATGATGATGGGGAAGAAGATCGGTATGGTCAGCAGCAGCATCGACAGGCTGTCCATGATGCAGCCCAGAAAAAGGTAGATGCCGATGATGACGGCCAGGATCAGCAAGGGCGAGTAGCCCAGCCCGACCACCCATTTGGCCAGTTCGGTCGGCATTTGCGTCAGGGCCAGGAACACGTTCATGATGTCGGCGCCGAGCAGGATGAGGAAGATCATCGCGGTGGCCTGGGCGGTGCCGTACAGGCAGGCCAGCAGGCTGCGCCGATTCAGGCCGCCGGACTGCCAGGCGACGAAAGCCGTGGCCAGGACGCCGATCGATGCGGCCTCGGTGGGGGTAAAGAAGCCGCCGTAGATGCCACCGATGACGGTGACGAAAATCAGCAGCACCGGCCAGGTGTCAACCAGCGCCGCCAGCCGGCCCGACCAGGACACCCGCTCGCCGGCCGGTGCCGCGCTGGGGTCCAGGCGCGCGACGATGGCAATCACCAGCATGTAGCCGATCATGGCGATGATGCCGGGGATGAAGGCGGCGACAAACAGCTTGGCGATATTCTGCTCGGTCAGAATGGCGTAGATCACCAAGGGGACGGAAGGCGGTATCAGGATGCCCAGCGTGCCACCGGCCGCAATGGCGGCGGTCGCCAGGCGCGGTGAATATTTGTGGTTGCGCAGTTCGGGCAGGGCCACCTGCCCCATCGTCGCCGCCGTCGCCAGGGACGAGCCGCAGATGGCGCCGAAGCCGGCGCAGGCGCCCACTGCCGCCATCGCCATGCCGCCGCGCCAATGGCCGATCATCGCGTTGCCGGCCCGAAACAGCGCCTTGGAGAGGCCGCCGTGGGTGGCGAACTGGCCCATCAGCAGGAACAGCGGCACCACGGAAAGATCGTAAACGGAGTAGCGTGCGAACGCGGCGTTCTTCATGTAGTTGAGCAACGGGTCGAGCCCGGCCACCCACACGTAGCCAATCGAGCCCGCCACCATCATGGCCATCGCGATGTGCATGCGCAGGGCCAGCAGCACAATCATCAGGCCGGCAATCAACAGGCCTTGTTCGATACCGCTCATGGGCGTGCTCCGGTGATATCGACCCAGGCCGTATAGAGCGCGGCGCAGCCCAGCAGGAAGAACGAGGGCACCATGGGAACATAGCCCCACCAGGTGGGCAGATTGAGCAGCATCGAGGCATCGCCGCTGCCGTGCAGTCCGATCATGCCCACACTGATGCGCCAGGAAAAGACAAATCCGGCAACGGCCAGCACCAGGCTGGCCAGGATGTCGAGCCGTCGGTTGACACGGGCCGGCAGGCCGGTGGTGAAGAAATCGACAATGATGTGGCCACGGATCATCTGGCAAAAGGGCAGCGACATCGCCACCGCAATGGCCGACATGGTTTGCACCAGTTCGTAGTCGCCCAGAATGGGTTGGTCGAATAGGGAGCGGCCGACAATGCTGGCCAGCGACATCAGCGCCATCAGGATCAGCATGATGCCGGCACCAACTGCAAAAAGCCGGCAAGTCTTGTTAAGGACCCGCCCGATCGGGTCGCGCGGCCCCGCTTCGCTGTCGACATAAACGGCATCAGCCATGGGTATCTCCTGCATCGGGCAAAGCCCGGCATCCAACTTTTATAACGGACAAACCAGGTACCGATGCGAATCGGCACCCGGTCATGCGAGCGCAACGCTTACTTGGTGTTTTTCTTGATCAGGTCGCGCGCCGCTTGCAGCAGCTTCGGACCGTCATGACCCAGTTTGGTGATGTTGGCCGCCCATTCGTCGTCCAGGCTGTCGGTGGCTTTCCTCCACTTGTCGAGCTCAGACGCCCCGATCACGTTGATCGCGACACCCGACTCCTTGACCTTGGCGCGTCCCGGTGCGTCGTCGGCTTCCTGGATCCGGCCCATGGAGGCGGAAAACTCCCGGCCGGAATTGGCGTCGAGCACCTTCTTCAGATCCGGTGGCAGGGCATCGTATTTGGCCTTGTTCATCGCCACCACGAAGACCGTGGTGTAGAGGGCGTTGTAGGACGGATCGGTCTCGGCGGCGTACTTGACCAGCTCATTGACCTTGATGCTCGGCACCACCTGATAAGGAATCACGGCACCGTCGATGACGCCTTTCGACAGGGCTTCGGGCACCGCCGGCACCGGCATGCCGACCGGCGCGGCGCCCAGCATGCCGAGCATCTTGTTGGTCAGGCGGGTTGGCGCGCGAAATTTCATGCCCTTGAAATCGGCCATATTGTTCATCTGCTTCTTGGTCGTGAACAGATGGCCCGGGCCATGCACGTGCACTGCCAGCAGGTGGGTGTCCTTGAACTCATGCTGGGAGTGGGTCTGCACAAAGTCCCAGGCGGCGCGGCTGGTGGCCTCGGCATTGGTCATCATGAAGGGCAGCTCGAACACCTCCGACATCGGAAAGCGATTCGCCGTGTAACCGGGTACCGTCCAAACGATATCGGCCACGCCGTCCTTGGCCTGATCGTAGAGCTGCGGCGGTGTGCCGCCGAGCTGCATGGCCGGATAGATCTGACACTTGATCCGGTTGGCCGATTCCTTGGCCAGCTTGTCGCACCAGGGCATGAACACGCCCGTCTGGATGAAAGTCGAGGCTGACAGGAAGTGGTGCACCTTGAGTGTCACTTCCTGGGCCTGGACGGCAAGTCCGGCGCTGGCGATGGACGCCGCGATCAGTGTTTTGACTAGCAACTTCTTCATTCGATTCTCCTCATCTATTTATGACAACTCACTTTTGCAAGCAAGCAGTATTGCGATTGATCTACTGAATGTCGGTTGGATTACGGGTGTGTTCGTATCGGTATGTCCTTTCCTGTAAATGGGCTGGTCGAGAATGGAGCGCGACCGCATATGCGGGCTCCAAGGCTGATCATGTTAGCGGTGTCAACCATCTGGAGTCGACCTGATTTTTTCAATGTTGTTGGCGATGGCGTGCTCGATGATGAGCAGATGGCGGCGATAGACTGCCGTCGCATAAAGCAGATTGGCAAGCAGCCAGCCGCCGGCCACGATCAGCGCCAGACCGGCCGGATAGACAAACCAGCGCGGCCAGAAAACAGACAGCAGCAACAGGGCGCAGGCCAGCAAGTGGACCCGCATCTGCCGGTCGATCCGAAGCTGCGGCAGCACTTTTTTCATATTGGGTGCCGTCACGCGTCCGCGACCCCGATTCTGCAAATGCAGCCAGACCAGAAATGGAACGATCTTGTAGAGCATGCCAAGAATCACCGACATGAAGCAGCCAAACAGCAGCAGTACGCCAAACAGCAGCGGCCAGCCCTGCCATTGGCCGAGCGGGGTGATGAATCGGGTCGCCAGCCACACCGCGCAAGCCACCAGGGCCGAGCCCATG
>JAKFXU010000235.1 GCA_021731215.1 Rhodoferax sp. | reverse complement strand
GCGCCATGTGACGCAGCCCGCGTTTTCGCGCCGCATCCAGTCGCTCGAAGCCTGGGCCGGCACCGACCTGGTGGACCGCAGCAGTTACCCGACCCGGCTGACGCCGGCGGGCGAAACGCTGTATGACCAGTCGCTGGAGGTGTTGCAGGCGCTGCAGAGCACGCGCGCCATGATGCGCGGGCACACGGCAGCCGGCCAGGATGTGATCGAGTTCGCGGTGCCGCACACGCTGGCCTTCACGTTTTTTCCGGCCTGGGTGTCGGCCTTGCGCGAGCAGTTCGGGCCGATCAAGAGCCGCCTGATCGCGCTCAATGTGCACGACGCCGTGATGCGCCTGGTGGAGGGCAGTTGCGACCTGTTGATTGCCTATCACCACCCGTCGCAGCCGAACCAGCTCGATACCGATCGCTACGAGATGGTGAGCCTGGGTGAAGAGATCATGGCGCCCTATGTCAAACCGGACGCGCACGGGGCGCCCCTGTTCCTGTTGCCCGGGCGGGCGGCCCAGCCCCTGCCGTACCTGGGCTATGCACCCGGCGCCTATCTGGGGCAAATGGTGGAGCTGATCCTCAAGCAGGCGGGCAGCGCCATCCACTTTGACCGTGTCTATGAGACCGATATGGCCGAAGGCCTGAAGGCGATGGCGCTGGAGGGGCATGGCATCGCCTTTTTGCCCTTTAGCGCGGTCAAGAAGGATGTGCGCGCCAAAAAACTGGTGAGCGCCGCGCCAGCGGGTCTGGGCGGCCTGCAAATCACCATGGAGGTGCGGGTCTACCGCGAGCGGCCCGCGGTCAAGGAGGTGGGCAAAGCCGGTGTTCATACCCAACATGGCCTGGCGCCGGCGCCCAAGCGCAACGCGCAGGCCCTGTGGGATTATTTGCGGGCCCAGCACGCTGCCAAGTAGGCGCTGGGCGCCACCCGCGCGTATTTGGGACAATGGCGGCCATGATCACAACCCTGACCCTGACCCGCCCCGACGACTGGCATTTGCACGTGCGCGATGGCGCCGCCCTGCGCACCGTGGTGCCGCACAGCGCCGCCCAGTTTGGCCGCGCCATCATCATGCCCAATCTGCGCCCGCCGGTCACCACCGCCGCCGCCGCGCTGGCCTACCGCGCGCGCATCCTGGCGGCGGTGCCCGCCGGCCTGTCGTTTGAGCCGCTGATGACGCTCTACCTGACCGACAATCTGCCGGCCGATGAAATCAAACGCGCGCGCGACGCCGGCGTGGTGGCGCTCAAGCTCTACCCGGCCGGCGCCACCACCAACAGCGACGCCGGCGTGACCGAGCTGCGCAAGACCTACAGGACGCTGGAGGCGATGCAGCGCGAGGGCTTGTTGCTGCTGGTGCATGGCGAAGTGACGGCGCCCGAGATCGATCTGTTCGACCGCGAGGCGGTGTTCATCGACACCCAACTGATCCCCTTGCGCCGCGATTTTCCCGAGCTGAAGATTGTGTTCGAGCACATCACCACGCGCGAGGCGGCGCAGTACGTGCAGCAGGCGGACCGCTTCACCGCCGCCACCATCACGGCCCATCACCTGCTCTACAACCGCAATGCCATGTTCGCCGGCGGCATTCGCCCGCATTACTACTGCCTGCCGGTGTTGAAGCGCGAGACCCACCGCCTGGCCCTGCTGGCGGCGATCAGCAGCGCAAGCCCCAAGTTTTTTCTCGGCACCGACAGCGCGCCGCACCCGGCCCACCTGAAAGAACAGGCCTGTGGTTGCGCCGGCTGCTACACCGCGCACGCCGCCCTGGAGCTGTACGCCGAGGCCTTTGATGCGGTCGGCGCGCTGGATAAGCTCGAAGCGTTTGCCAGCTTCAACGGCGCCGATTTTTATGGCCTGCCGCGCAACAGCGGCCACATCACGCTCAAGCGCGAAAGCTGGACCTCGCCCGAGAGTTTTGCGCTGGGCGAGGGCCAGCTCAAGCCCCTGCGCGGCGGCCAAGCCCTGCTGTGGAAATTGATCGGCTGAGCGCAGATCGGTCGCTTCATGCGGGACAGCCCAAGGAGGAATTGAAATGAACATCTTTTTGATCGATGCCGACAACCTGAACTCCGGGGCCTGGATTGATGAAGCCTTTCGCGTGCTGGAGGAATCCGAAGGCCCGATGCCGGTTCGGCGTGCCTACGGCAGTGCCGAGAATTTAAAGAGCTTGGCGGAGGTGTTGCGGGTTTGGTCGGTTCGCCCATTCGTTAACCTGTCGCTGACAAAAAATACCACCGACATTGCCTTGGCGGTTGACGCGATGGAGTTTGCGTGCCAAACCCCGATGCCCAGGATGATCGTCATCGGGTCGGGGGACGCCGACTTTGTGCCTTTGGTGGTGAGGCTGCGTGAACGTGGCATCCGCATGGTTTGTGTGTCTGAGCGGGGCAAGATGGGGCGCGAGGCCGTTTCCGCCTATGACCGCGTGATCCTGGTGGGTCAGGAGCAGGCCTTGCATGGGGCGCAACTTCTGGCGGCGCCGGCGCCAGCCCTGGCGCTCGTGCTGCCGGCAACGGCCAGGAAAACAGCGACCAAAAAATCCTCGGCTGCCAAAGCGCCCGCAAAAAAAGCGGCAGTCAAAACAACGGCTGCCAAAAAATTGCCGGCCAGCAAAGCAGCCGTCAAAAAAGCCTCCTCCGCAGCGGCAAAACCGGCCGCTGACAAGATGAAAAACGTGGATGTGAAAGCCATTCTCAAGGCCGTACCTGCTTTGCAAACGGGACAGCCGCTAGCCATCAATGCGGTAGCCAAAGCGCTGCACGATGACAAGTTGCTGGGCAAGAGCGCGTCATCGACCAAGTTGTTCAAGAAATTTCCTCAGCACTTTGAAATGCTGCCCTCTGAGAAACCGAACACGGTGCAGTACATTCTGCCGCCAGAAAAACCTTGAAGCTGCCCGTTCCGAGCGAGCTGGCCGACATTGACTGGGCGGCCCCCTGGCTGGCGCCGTGGCGCGCAACGGGGGAGGCGCTGGCGCAGCGCGTGGGCGCCGGTGAGCCCCAGCCCCAGGCCCTGAATCAGGCCGCGCTGTCTTGGCCACCGTTGCCGGTGCGCTTTGTGGCCCAAAGCCAGTTGCCCGCCGGCGTCGCCTACGAGCAGCACATTTTCGACAGCGGCTGCGTGCCCACGCGCGACGGTTTGCACGACTTTTTCAACGGACTCGCCTGGCTGCAGTTGCCCTTGACCAAGACGCGCCTGAACCAGTTGCAGGCGGCCCAGATCGCGCACAGCGGCATCCAGCCGGTGCGCGGTCCGGCGCGCGACGGTTTGACGATTTTTGACGAGAATGCCGCTTTGCTGCAGGCGCCGGATGCTTTGTGGCAGGCCTTGGTGGCCAAAGACTGGACTTCGGTGTTCGTGACTCTGCGCCCGCTGTGGCAACAGGCTCACTTGCTGCTGTTCGGCCACGCCCTGTTGGAAAAGCTGGTGTGCCCGCGCAAAGCCATTACAGCGCACGTCTACCGGGTGTCGGCCGGCGGCCAGTCGATGGCGCAGCTCGATGCCTGGATGGCCGCGGACCTGAGCGCTGAAAAACTGGCGGCCAAGCCGTTTGTCCATTTGCCGGTGCTGGGCGTGCCCGGCTGGTGGGCCGCCAACGAAGAGCCCCTTTTTTATGCCGATGCCAGCGTGTTTAGGCCCCCCCAAGCGCGCCTGAATGCCCGTAAACTTCCAGGGCAATTGAGGCCCGATGCCTTGAAATCGGCTACGCTGCCCCTACCATCGAAGGCAACGGTTGGCTGATTCAAACCGTTTTTGAAAGAAACCATGAAACGCATTCTTTTGTTTGTTTTGACCAATGTGCTGGTCGTCACGGTGCTGGGCATCGTCGCCAGCCTGCTCGGCGTCAACCGCTACCTGACCGACACCGGGCTGGACCTGGGCGCCTTGCTCGGTTTTGCCCTGGTGATCGGCTTTGGCGGCGCCTTTATTTCGCTGTTGATCAGCAAGCCGATGGCCAAGTGGAGCACCGGCGTGCGCCTCATCACGCAGCCGCAAAACCTCGATGAAGCCTGGATTTTGGAGACGGTGCGCAAGTTTGCCGAGAAGGCCGGCATCGGCATGCCGGAGGTGGGTATTTTTGAAGGCGCGCCCAACGCCTTTGCCACCGGCGCATTCAAGAACTCGGCGCTGGTGGCGGTCAGCACCGGCTTGCTGGCCGGCATGAAGCGCGAAGAAGTCGAGGCCGTCATCGGCCATGAAATCGCCCACGTCGCCAATGGCGACATGGTCACCATGACGCTGATCCAGGGCGTGATGAACACCTTTGTGGTGTTCCTGAGCCGCGTCATTGCCTTTGCCATTGACAGCTTTTTGCGCAAGGGCGACGCGCGCTCCTCCGGCCCCGGCATCGGCTACATGGTGACCACCATCGTGCTCGACATCGTGCTCGGTTTTGCCGCCGCCATGGTGGTGGCCTGGTTCTCGCGCCACCGTGAATTCCGGGCTGATGCCGGCGCCGCGCAACTGATGAACCGCAAGCAGCCCATGATCAACGCGCTGGCGCGCCTGGGCGGCATGACGCCCGGCGAATTGCCCAAGAGCATGGCGGCGCTGGGCATTACCGGGGGCATCGGCAAGCTGTTTGCCACCCACCCCCCGATTGAAGAGCGCATCGCGGCGCTGCAGAACGCGCCGCTCTGAGTCCGGCGCAGCATGGAACTCTCCACCTGGCTGGCTTTTTTTGCCGCCTCCTGGGCCATCAGCATTTCACCCGGGGCCGGTGCCATCGCCGCCATGAGTGCCGGCCTGAACCACGG
>JAKFXU010000501.1 GCA_021731215.1 Rhodoferax sp. | reverse complement strand
ACCTGTCGGGCGGACGCTCGACCTATTGATCTCCTGATACCGTAACAGATAACCCAACCATCCACTGAAAGGCAAAACCATGAAACTCGTTCGTTATGGCAGCCCGGGCAAGGAAAAGCCCGGGCTCATCGATGCCGAGGGTAAGCTGCGCGACTTGAGCGGCGTGATCCCGGACATCGGGCCGGCCCAACTCGGTGACGCCGCACTGGCCAAGCTGCGCCGGCTCAAGACGGTTAATCTGCCGCTGGTGCGTGGCGCGCCGCGCCTGGGCAGCCCGCTCGACGGCGTCGGCAAGTTCATTGCCATCGGCCTGAACTACGCCGACCATGCCACCGAGTCGGGCCTGGCGATTCCGAAGGAGCCGGTGGTGTTCATGAAAGCCACCAGTTGCATCCAGGGGCCCAATGACCCGGTGATGCTGCCCAAGGGTTCCAAAAAGACGGACTGGGAAGTGGAGCTGGGCGTGGTGATTGGCAGCAAGGCGCAGTACGTGTCGCAAAAAGACGCCTTGAGTTTTGTGGCCGGTTACTGCACCATCAACGATGTCAGCGAGCGTGCGTACCAGATCGAGCGCGGCGGTACCTGGGACAAGGGCAAGGGCTGCGACACTTTTGGCCCGCTCGGCCCCTGGCTGGTGACGCGCGACGAGGTGCCCAATCCGCAAAAGCTGAATCTGTGGCTCGACCTCAACGGCCAGCGCAGGCAGACCGGCAACACCAAAACCATGATTTTCAGCGTCGCCAAAATTGTCAGCTACGTCAGCCAGTTCATGACGCTGCTGCCGGGCGACGTGATCACCACCGGCACGCCGCCCGGCGTCGGCATGGGCATGAAGCCGCCGCATTACCTCAAACAAGGCGATGTGATCACGCTGGGCATCGAGGGCCTGGGCGAGCAGCGCCAACTGGTGGTGCCTTACACGCGCTAAGCCAGGTTGCGCCAATTTCTGTGCTGCTATTGGCGCCTCCTCAGGGTAAACCTTGGGGCTTGGCGCTGGGGCACTCCCTAAAATGTGTTGCAGCGCAATGTAGTCAATTCCGCTTTGATCTGAGCCAGAGGAGCCCCCGTGCAAGAAAAGAAAGCCGCCGAGACAAAAATCACCCAGCGGGTAATCAAGAAATACCCTAATCGGCGGCTTTACGACACCGACACGTCGAGTTACATCACCTTGACGGAAGTCAAGCGACTGGTGATGGAGAGTGAGCCGTTTGTGATACTCGATGTCAAAACCGGTGAAGACCTGACCCGCAACATCCTGCTGCAAATCATTCTGGAAGAAGAGGCCAGCGGCTCGCCCATGTTCACGGCACCGGTGCTGGCCAGTGTGATTCGATTTTATGGTCATGCCATGCAAGGTTTCGTGGGCGGCTATCTGGAGAAAAATATTCAGTCATTGATGGAAGTGCAGACCAAACTCACCGAGCAGACCCAGGGCTTGACGCCGGAAATGTGGAGCCAGTTCGTGACCCTGCAGTCGCCCGTGCTGCAGGCCATGATGGGCGGCAACCTGGAGCAGACCAACAAGGTATTGGCACAAATGCAGGAACAAATGCAGAAACAGACCGGCCAGATGCTCGGTGCTTTCGGCCTCAAACGCTGAGTGGCGCGAATGCTGGGACAATTGGGGCATGAGTGAAGTTATTACTAAAAACACCACAGCACCGAAAGTTGGTTTTGTCAGCCTGGGCTGCGCCAAGGCCCTGACCGATTCCGAACTGATCCTGACGCAACTCAGTGCCGAGGGTTATCAAACCTCCAAAACGTTTCAGGGCGCCGATCTGGTCATCGTCAACACCTGCGGTTTCATCGACGATGCGGTCCAGGAAAGTCTGGACACCATCGGCGAGGCGCTGGCCGTCAACGGCCGGGTGATCGTCACCGGTTGCCTGGGCGCCAAAGCAGGCCAGGGCGGCGCCAACCTGGTGCGGCAAATGCACCCCAGCGTGCTGGCCGTGACGGGTCCGCAGGCAACGCAGGCGGTGATGGATGCAGTGCATGCCCATTTGCCCAAACCGCACGATCCTTTTCTCGACCTGGTGCCCAACGCCTTCGGCGTCGCCGGCATCAAGCTCACGCCGCGCCATTACGCCTACATCAAGATCAGCGAAGGCTGCAACCACCGCTGCACTTTTTGCATTATCCCGTCGATGCGCGGCGATCTGGTGTCGCGCCCGATTGGCGATGTGCTCAACGAGGCGCGCGCCTTGTTTGAAGGCGGTGTCAAGGAGTTGCTGGTGATCAGCCAGGATACCTCGGCTTATGGCGTTGATGTCAAGTACCGCACCGGATTCTGGGACGGCAAGCCGATCAAGACCCGCATGCTGGAACTGGTGCAGGCGCTGGGTGACATGGCGCAGCCCTATGGTGCCTGGGTGCGCCTGCATTATGTCTACCCATACCCGAGTGTGGATGAGGTGTTGCCCTTGATGGCCAGTGGCAAGCTGTTGCCCTATCTTGATGTGCCGTTTCAGCACAGCCACCCGGACCTGCTAAAACGCATGAAACGCCCGGCCAGCGGCGAGAAAAACCTGGAGCGCCTGCAGCGCTGGCGCGAGGCCTGCCCGGACATTGTGGTGCGCAGTACTTTCATCGCCGGTTTTCCGGGCGAGACCGAAGCCGAGTTTTCGCATCTGCTTGATTTCATGCGTGAAGCCAAGATCGACCGCGCCGGCTGCTTTGCCTACAGCCCGGTGCCGGGCGCCGCCGCCAACGACATTGCTGGCATGTTGCCGATCGAGTTGCGCGAAGAACGGCGTGCGCGCTTCATGGCGGTGGCCGAGGCGGTATCGGCAGCCAAGCTGCAGCAACGCATCGGCGCCACCATGCAGGTGCTGGTGGATTCGGCGCCGGCCCTGGGTAAAAAGGGGGGAGTCGGGCGCTGCTATGCCGACGCGCCCGAGATTGACGGTGTGGTGAAGCTGCTGGCGCCCGAAAAAATCAGCAAGACTTTGCGCGTCGGTGAGTTCACCAAGGCGCGCATCGTGGCGGCGCAGGGCCACGATCTGGTGGCTCAGCCGTTTTAAAACCGAAGCGCTTGAACTATTTCAGAACAACAAAAAAGCCGCTGCAAGTGCGGCGGCTTTTTGTTAAAAATTACCCGGCAAACTTCAATGAAGAATGCCGGATTTCATTTATATTGGTGCCCAGGAAGGGACTCGAACCCCCACGAAGTTACTCGCTAGTACCTGAAACTAGTGCGTCTACCAATTCCGCCACCTGGGCATTTCAGGAAAGAGAGTTATTGTATCAAGAATATTAGCCAAACCAGCGGCTTGCTGGACGAAGTTGAAGGAACAGTTCAAGGCCACCGTGACGGTCACGGCTTTGTGTCGCGCGATGACGGCGAATCCGACATCTATTTGCCGCCCAACGAAATGCGCGCCGTGCTGCACAAAGACCGGGTCAAGGTGCGCATGGTGCGCAGTGATCGCAAGGGTCGCCCCGAAGGCCGGGTGCTGGAGATCATCGAGCGGCCCAAGCAACCCATCATCGGGCGCTTGCTGCAGGAGAGCGGCATCTGGATCGTGGTGCCGGAAGACAAGCGCTACGGGCAGGATGTCTTGATTCCCAAGGCCGCCACCGGCGCCGCCAAGCCCGGCCAGGTGGTGGTGGTTGAATTGACCGAGCCACCGTCCTTGTACGGTCAGCCGGTGGGGCGCATCAAGGAGATCCTGGGCGAGATTGACGACCCCGGCATGGAGATTGAAATTGCGGTGCGCAAATACAGCGTGCCGCATCAGTTCTCCGACGCCTGCATTGCCTTGGCCCGGACCCTGCCGGAGCAGGTGCGAGCGCAGGACAAGAAGCACCGGGTTGACTTGACCGACGTGCCGCTGGTCACGATCGATGGCGAAGACGCGCGTGATTTTGACGATGCGGTGTACTGCGAGCCGGCCAAAATCGGCAAGGGCAAAGCGGCCGCGCCAGGCTGGCGCTTGTTGGTGGCGATTGCCGATGTCAGCCATTACGTGGAAACCGGCTCCGCCATTGATATTGACGCCTATGAGCGCGCCACCAGCGTCTATTTCCCGCGCCGCGTGATTCCGATGCTGCCCGAAAAATTATCCAATGGCCTGTGTTCTCTCAACCCGGAAGTCGAACGCCTGTGCATGGTGTGCGACATGCTGGTGAGCGCGGACGGCGAGGTGTCGGCCTACCAGTTTTACCCGGCCGTGATGTGGAGCCAGGCCCGCTTCACCTACACCGAGGTGGCGGCGATTCTGGCCAACACGCGCGGCCCCGAGGCGCTCAAACGCAAAGAGCGGGTGAGCGACTTGATCAATCTGCACGATGTCTATCAAGCCCTGCTGAAGTCGCGCGTGCGCCGCGGCGCAGTCGATTTCGAGACCGTGGAGACGCAAATCGTTTGCGATGAGAGCGGGCACATCGAAAAAATCGTGCCGCGCACCCGCAACGATGCGCACAAGCTGATTGAAGAGGCGATGCTGGCGGCCAACGTCTGCAGCGCGGACTTCATTGCCCACAGCAAGCATGCCGGTTTGTTTCGGGTGCATGAAGGGCCCACGCCCGAGAAGCAGGAGCTCCTGCGCAACTATCTCAAAGCCATGGGGGTCGGGCTGTCGATCAGTGACGACCCTGCTCCGGGCGAGTTCCAGGCGATTGCCAACGCGACCAAAGACCGGCCCGATGCGCAGCAAATCCACTCGATGCTGTTGCGCTCCATGCAGCAGGCCATCTACACGCCGCTCAATGAGGGTCACTTCGGCCTGGCGTTTGATGCCTACACCCATTTCACCAG
>JAKFXU010000336.1 GCA_021731215.1 Rhodoferax sp. | reverse complement strand
GGGGAGTGAGTGGGGGAAAATCCCAGCAAAATAGCTATCTATTAAATAGCACACACATCAACCAACACGTGCTCTACAGGCTGAAGTGGCATGAATTTAGGGGTTCATTTGGCAATCCGCGTCTTTTTCTGTGCAAGCATCTGCCCATTTGCAACGCCCCGAGAAACGCCAACGGTGAACAACGGAGGAAGCGAGCCTGACGCCGCCACATCAGTTTGAATCGCACCCCTGGACGTCGGTCGGTGCCAGGTAGATTTCAACCGGGTGGCGCGCAGACCGACTGGGCGGCGCTCAGTACCCGTCCGTGCGCATCCTGCAGCCAACCCACCACGCGCAGACGCGCCGCCGTGGCGCCTGGCGGGATGCTCAAGGGGCGCGTTTCACGGTAAGAAGCGGGCGCGGTGGTGGACGCCGGTTCAGGCGCGCTCCAGCTCGATAACAGCACATTCCTGACCAGATTGCGCTCGGACGCAGTGCCGTCCGCGCCGGCGGCAATCGTCTCCACCAGCACCAGCCAGGCGCTGAGGGTCTGGTGCTGCCGGGCTTGCCCGCTGGTTTTGAGTTCGATCGAGGCGCCGATATAGCCGCCCAAGGCCACGCCATGGGCCACGCGCAGGGTTCCGCCTGGGTCGCCCTTGACCTGGGTGCGCGTGCTGAACGAAGTGGCGGGCGCGGCCCGCCCCAGGGTTTCGAGCCGCAGCCATGCATCCCGGCTGGCCGCTGCCGACAGGGGTGCTTCGTCGCCCCGTGCGCTGGGCACGATCCAGTCGATGGTCAGGGCGCCGGCGGCCGCCGGCGAGGGGGACGGGGCGCTCCAGCAGGGCGCGCAGTCGGCGCTGATGAAGCGCTCGGTCAGGGCCAGCGGCATGGGCTGGCCGTCGCTGGCGCAAGACCCCTGGGCCCAGGCGGCCGCCCCGGCGATCAGACTCAGCCACAGAAAAAAATGTTTCATTCAGAGGCTTTCTACAATGCCCGTATGTTCTCAGTCAATCCCCAATTCGGCGCGTCGGATGCGCCACTGTTGCAGCATCTCAACCCCGAGCAGCGCGCCGCCGTGACTTTACCGGCCGAGCATGCGCTGATTCTGGCCGGCGCCGGCTCGGGGAAAACCCGCGTGCTGACCACCCGCATTGCCTGGCTGCTGCAAACCGGCCAGGTGACGCCCGGCGGCGTGCTGGCCGTGACTTTCACCAACAAGGCCGCCAAGGAACTGATGACGCGCCTGACCAGCATGTTGCCTATCAATGTGCGCGGCATGTGGATTGGCACTTTTCACGGCCTGTGCAACCGCTTTTTGCGCGCCCATTTCAAGCTGGCCAACCTGCCGCAGAGCTTCCAGATTCTGGACACGCAGGATCAGCTATCGAGCATCAAGCGCCTGTACAAGCAGTTCAACATCGATGACGAACGTTTTCCGGCCAAGCAGATGCAGTGGTTTATCGGCAGTTGCAAGGAAGACGGCTTGCGCCCCAATAGGGTGGAAGCGCGCGACGACGAAACCCGCAAAAAGGTCGAGATCTACCAGCTCTATGAAGAGCAGTGCCAGCGCGAGGGCGTGGTCGATTTTGGCGAGCTGATGCTGCGCAGCTATGAAGTGCTGCGCGACAACGACCCCGTTCGCGAGCATTACCAGCGCCGCTTTCGCCATATCCTGATCGACGAGTTTCAGGACACCAACAAGCTGCAGTACGCCTGGATCAAGATGCTGGCCGGCACCGGCGCGCACGGCTCGGCCGACGATGAGGCCAGCTTCAACCCGAGCGGCTGCGTGCTGGCGGTGGGCGACGACGACCAGAGCATCTACGCCTTTCGCGGTGCACGGGTGGGCAATATGAGCGATTTTGTGCGCGAGTTCAAGGTCAAGCACCAGATCAAGCTGGAAGAAAACTACCGCAGCGGCAGCAACATCCTGGACGCGGCCAATGAGCTGATCAGCCACAACCGCAAGCGTCTGGGCAAGAGCCTGCGCACGGCCCAAGGGCCGGGCGAGCCGGTGCGGGTGTTCGAGGCCAGCAGCGACTTTGCCGAGGCGCAGTGGATGGTCGATGAAATGCGCGAGCTCGTGGGGGCCGCCGCGCCGGGCCGCCCCAAGCAAGGCCGCGCCCCCTCGGGGCTGGAGCCTGCGGCTCCAAGCCTGCTTGAGCAGGCTTGGACAGGCGACAGAGACGAAGCGTCGCGCGAGTCGCGGCCTGCAGGGCCTCGCGCAGCACATGAAATGGCAAGCGTGGGGGCCTGTTTTTCAAGGAAAGAGATTGCGGTGCTGTACCGCAGCAATGCGCAAAGCCGGGTGATCGAGACCGCCCTGTTCAATGCCGGCATGCCGTACAAGGTGTACGGCGGGCTGCGCTTTTTCGAGCGCGCCGAAATCAAGAATGCACTGGCCTATTTGCGCCTGCTGGAGAACCCGCGCGACGACACCAGCTTTCTGCGCGCCGTGAATTTTCCGCCGCGCGGCATCGGCCTGCGCAGCCTGGAGCAGTTGCAGGACGTAGCGCGCGCCAGCGGTTGTTCGCTCAGTGACGCCGTGAGCGGTGTCAGCGGCAAGGCCGGCACCAACATCGGCGCCTTTCTGGCCGGCATCGACGTCCTGCGCGAGCAGACGCAGGGCCTGACGCTGCGCGAAATTGTCGAACGCGTGCTGGAGCACAGCGGCCTGATCGCGCACTACAAGGCCGACCGCGAAGGTGCGGACCGGGTCGAGAATCTGGAAGAGCTGGTGAATGCGGCCGAGAGTTTTGTCTCGCTCGAAAACTTTGGGCGTGATGCTGAGGCGCTGCCTGTTGATGAACAGGGGCGCGCCTTGACGCAGTCGCCGGCCTCGCAGGGCCTGGACCTGAATCAGCCGCTGATGGAGGAGCAGGCGCCCGATGCGGAGACCGGCGAGACTCAGTCGCCGCTGGCGGCCTTTCTGTCGCATGCGGCGCTGGAGGCCGGCGACAATCAGGCCCAGGCCGGGCAGGACGCGATCCAGCTCATGACGGTGCATTCCAGCAAGGGCCTGGAGTTTGACTGCGTCTTCATCACCGGCATGGAAGAGGGCCTGTTCCCGCACGAAAACTCGATCAGCGACCAGGGTGGCCTGGAAGAAGAACGGCGCCTGATGTACGTGGCCATCACGCGCGCGCGCCAACGCCTGTACCTGAGTCATTCGCAAACCCGCATGCTGCACGGGCAGACCCGCTACAACCTGAAAAGCCGGTTTTTCGAGGAGTTGCCGCAAGACGCGCTGAAGTGGATCACGCCCAGGAATCAAGGCTTTGGTTCCGGATTTGGGAGCAATGCAGGAGCTGGTGGCGATTATTCTTCGAGGTCCAGGGGCCAATTTGGCACTGACTATTCCAAGTTTTCTGCGGCGCCGGTGCCGGCGCAAAAAGCGGCGCCCGCGCACGGCCTGCGCGCCGGCATGAAGGTGTTTCACGCCAAATTCGGCGAAGGCACGGTGCAAACCCTGGAGGGTGTGGGCGACGACGCACGGGCGCAAATCAACTTCCCGCGCCACGGCGTCAAGTGGCTGGCGCTCAGTGTGGCCAAGCTCACGCCGCTGCCCTGAGGCGCCGGCTGCTGTAGCACGGCTGGCGCGTTGACGGCTGTCAACGTCGCTGGGCCGCCCCGGTGTCAAGATCGACCGCAACGCCACCCATTGAGGAGACCGTCATGCCCGCTGCCCATTACATCCGCTGGTTCCGTGAACTGTCGCTGGCCGACCTGGCCCTGGTGGGTGGCAAGAACGCCTCGCTGGGCGAGCTGTTCCAGCAACTCACGCCGCTGGGCGTGCGCGTGCCCGACGGTTTTGCCGTCACGGCGCCGGCCTACCGCGCCGCACTCGATGCGGCCGATGCCTGGCCCGAGTTGCACCAGTTGCTGGACCCGCTCGACAAGACCGATGTCAGCGCGCTGGCGCGTGCCGGGGCCCGCGCGCGCGAGATCGTCTACGGCGCGCCCATGCCGGCGGCGGTTGAGCAGCAGTTGCGTGCGGCCTGGCGAGCGCTGAAAGCCGCCAGCGGCGAGGGCTTGAGCGTGGCGGTGCGCAGCTCGGCCACCGCCGAGGACCTGCCCAGCGCCAGCTTTGCCGGCCAGCACGACACCTACCTCAACATCCAGGGCGAGCAGATGCTGATCGACGCCGTCAAGCGCTGCCAGGCATCCCTGTTCACGGATCGGGCCATTTCCTACCGCACCGACAAGGGCTTTGACCATTTCAAGGTCTCGCTCTCGGTCGCGGTGCAGCAGATGGTGCGCAGCGACCTGGCCGCCGCCGGTGTCATGTTCACCATCGACACCGAGTCGGGCCACCCCGACATGGTCTTCATCACCGGCGCCTGGGGCCTGGGCGAGAACGTGGTGCAGGGGGCCGTCGATCCGGACGAGTTTTATGTGCACAAACCGACTTTTCGCCAGGGCTTTCGCAGCGTGCTGCGCAAGACGCTGGGCGACAAGCAGGTGCGCATGGTCTACGCGCCGGGGCGCACGCGAGAACCCGTCATCAACCGCCCGACGCCCAAGTTGGAGCGGCGGCGCTATTGCCTGAGCGACGCCGATGTGCTGGTGCTGGCCGACGCGGCGATCAAGATCGAAGACCATTACAGCAAGCTCGCGGGTGAGCGCCGGGCCATGGACATCGAGTGGGCCAAGAACGGACCGGATGGCGAAATCTTCATCGTGCAGGCGCGTCCCGAGACCGCGATTTCCCAGCGCAATGCCTTGTTGCTGGAGGAATACCGGCTCGACGGCACCGGTGTGGTGCGCGCCAGCGGGCGCGCACCACACC
>JAKFXU010000337.1 GCA_021731215.1 Rhodoferax sp. | reverse complement strand
CTCTTTGAGCAGCGTCACGCCATCGGTGTCGGGCATCCAGATGTCGAGCAGCACCAGATCGGGCCGGTCCCGCAACCGAGCGGCGCGGGCCTGTGCCGCGTTTTCAGCGACTTCGACGCTATGCCCCTCGTCGTTGAGAATTTCCCACAACAGATCGCGGATGCCGAGCTCGTCGTCAACCACCAGTATGTTTGCCATTTAACGCGTCCCTTGGGTGTAGCTGTGTCGCCCGGCTAGCCCGACACGACACTCTCTAGGGCGAATGATAACGACACTTGCGCTCCCACCACCTGAGCGTCCACCACCCGGTTGGCAATATCAACCCGGGTGCCATGCTCATCGGCGATTTTTTTGACCACCGCCAGCCCCAGTCCGGTGCCCTTGGCTTTGGTGGTGACGTAGGGCTCGAACGCGCGCTTGAGGATGTGCTCCGGAAAACCGCTGCCGCAGTCAAGCACCGTCAGGCGCACGCGCCCAGCCGCCTCCAGCCACTGGGTTTTGACCGTCACACTGTGGGCGGCGTCGCTGTGGCCAGCGGATTCGGTGGCATCCTGCGCGTTCTGCAGCAGGTTGTGCAACACCTGGCGCAGTTGCTGGGCGTCGCCCAGCACGCGCGGGCTGTCGGGGTCGAGCACCAGTTGCACCGGCACCGGCGAGCTGTCGCTGGCATACAGTTGCCACACGTCAGTCACCAGGGCATTCAAATCCAGGGGTTTGAGTTCCGCCGCAGGCAGCCGCGCATAGTCGCGGAATTCATTCACCAGGCGCTTCATGGCATCGACCTGATCGACGATGGTCTTGACCGACTTGGTCAGCAGCGCCTGCTCGGGCGCGCCCACCTTGCCGGTGAGTTTCATCTCCAGGCGCTCGGCCGACAACTGAATCGGGGTCAAGGGATTCTTGATCTCGTGCGCCAGGCGTCTGGCGACTTCACCCCAGGCCTGGGCCCGTTGGGCCGACACAATTTCGGAAATATCATCAAACACCAAAAGCCTGGAAGCGTCCGGCAGCTCAGCACCCCGCGCCACCAGAACCAGCGCATTGTGGGCCTGCCGGCCGGCCAGCTCGACTTCGGCATTGCCAAGGTCAAAGGACTGCTGCCAGTGGTCCAGCCCATGCTCGCTGCGCGCGCCCAGAAACGACTCAAACTGAGCCTGCACGTTTTTTCCAAAGGTCTGCAGGCCCTCGATGTCGGCCAGACGCTGGCCCTCGTAGGCGGCCAGCGGCACCCGCAGAATGCGAGTGGCGCCCGGATTGGAGGACTGAATGACGCCCTGCGCATCGAGCACCATGACGCCGGCCGTCAGGTTGTCCAGAATCGTCTGCAAATTGGCGCGCGCCGCATTGACCTGCTCCATGCTGGCCTGCACCGCCTGGCGCGCCTCTGCCAGTTGTTGCGTCATGAGGGCAAAGGAACGGGTCAGGCCATCAAGCTCATCGCGTCCTTGCAGCGATACTTTGGGCGTCAAATCGCCGGCGGCCACCTGGCGCACGCCGTCGGCCAGCAACAGCAGCGGGCGCGCAATCTGGTTACCCAGCAAGACCGCCAGCACCACGGCGCCGAACACCGCCAGAAACAGACTGAGCGTCAGGGTGCCGATGTACATGCGGCGCAGGCCCTCGCGCGCCAGAGCCCGTTCCTGGTACTCGCGGTTGGCCTGCGTCACCGCCAGCGCGTTGGCCACCAGGGTGGCCGGCAGCACTTGCGTTACCTGGAGAAAGCGCGGTTCCCCCAGCACCCCCAGGCTGCTGCTCGACAGCAGCACCAATGCCTTGATGCGGGCCGTCCCCACTTCCCCGGGTGGCGCATCATCAAGCCCTTCAATCCAGGTGACGAAGCGTTGGGTCCGCGCATTGCGAAACTGTTGCTGGCTTGGCCGCTCCGGCTTGAGCTGGTAGCGCGCTTGGCCGGCGGCGGCAATCAGCTTGCCCGAGGCACCCCATAACACCAGATCACTGGCGCCGAGCTGCTCGCGGGCGCGCTCCAGCGGCAAGGCCACGCTGACATCGGGCGTGTCGGCCAGCTGTGTGGCGGCAGCGCGCGCGTTGTTGGCCAGTTCCTTGGACAGGGTTTCGAGCGTGACACGCCCGAGATTGAGGCCGGCCTCCAAGGCCCCTTCCACCTTGACGTCAAACCAGCTTTCAATCGAGCGCGAGACGAACTGATAGGACACCACATAAATCAGGACGCCCGGCATAAACCCGGCCAAGGCAAAAATGGCGGCCAGTTTGACCAGCAGGCGGCTGCCGAATTTGCCCTGGCGCAGTCGCTGCAATAGCCGAAAGACAATCCACCCAATGACCAGCAGCAGCAAACCCGCCACCACCACATTGAGCGCAAACAGACGCGCGTAATTGCGCTCGTACATGGCGCGGTTGGTGGTCGATTGGGTCAGCAGGAACAGCAGCACCAGCCCAACGGCCACCATGACGGCCAGACCGGCCCCCACGGCCCAGCGCAGGGCGCGCGATTTCCTCAGCGAAGAGCGCCCTGCGGCGGTGCCCGCAGCATCAGCGCCGCTCACTGGCTGTTCTCCCAGACCAGGGGTTGGCGCGCTGAGACCGAGATATTCCACTCGGACTGCCCCAGCGTGCCAATCTGAAAGGGGCGCGGCAGCTGCGACATATCGAGGCGAAAACGAAACTGCACCAGATGGCGCTGTGCCAGGTCGAGTTCTGCGACATCGACAATATTCCAGCGCGACAGCCGTTGCACCGCCGCCAGTGCGTCTGGCAGTGCGTCAAAGTTCTGATTGAGGGCCATTCCCAGAGCGGCGTTGGTGATGGCGCCGGAGGCGACATTGAGCCGCCAGCGCCGGGTCAGTGGCTGATAGGCCAGCCGCATGTGGCGCTCGGCATGGGCCACCTTCTTGTTGGCCCAGTACCAGCGCTCGCGAAAGACCTCCGCTTCGGCCACAAAAATCATGGCGACGCCCTTGAGCAGGGCGTCCTCGACCGCGGCGGACAACTCGAGCTTGACCGTGGCCGATAGAAGAAGCTCTGCGCCAGCGCGCTCAAACTTGAGCTGGGTAATCTCGGCCGCCGGGGACTGGGCGTGCGCTGCGGCGCTGAGGCCGCCGGCCAGACAGGCGCAGGCCAGCAGCCCGAGCAGGTCAAGTCGCGCGTTTTTCCAGCAATGCGTAATAAAAACCGTCATGGTCACCCGCTTGATTGTCCGGGACGGCGCCGCCATTTCCCTCGCTACTCGGCATTAAATGGCCGGGTGATGGCAGCAAAATGGCATCGGTGTTGTGCTTAAGAAACGTTTGCATCTGATCTGCCCCCTCGGCCCGGAAAACCGAGCAACTGCAATACAACAGCCGCCCGCCCGGCTTCACCAGGGGCCACAAGGCCTTGAGCAGCCGGGCCTGAATCAGGGCCAACTGGGCGATATCGGACTCGCGGCGCAGCCATCGTATATCGGGGTGACGGCGCACAATGCCGGAGGCGGAGCAGGGGGCATCGAGCAGAACAGCGTCAAACAGTTGGCCATCCCACCAGGCCGACACCTCAGCGGCGTCAGCCACCAGCACCCGGGCCTGCAGCCCAAGCCGCCGCAGGGTTTGGTCAATGCGCTGGCAGCGCAGCGGGTCAATATCAAGCGCCGTCACCGCGCAATCGGCCAGCTCCAGCAGGTGCGCGGTTTTGCCGCCGGGCGCGGCGCAGGCGTCCAGCACGTGGAGCGGGCCCGGCGCCGCCAGGCCCGTCAACAGCAGCGGGGCGGCCAACTGCGCGGCGCTATCCTGCACCGACACCAGCCCATCCGCAAAGCCCGGCAACTCGGGTACCGGGCGCGGCTGCGCCAGGGTGACGCCGCAGCGGCCGGCGGCCACGGCGGTCATGCCGGCGTCTTGCAGCCGCTGCAAATAGTGAGCGGCCGTGGCGCGTCGGACGTTGACGCGCAGCGTCATCGGCGCATGGCGGTTGTTGGCCGCCAGGATGGCCGGCCAGTCAGCCGGGCGCTCTTGCTGCAGTCGTGCGATCCACCACAGGGGATGGTTCCAGCGCGCCACCGGATTGTCATCGGTGCGGGCCACCAGGGCGTCGCGCTCGCGCAGGAAACGGCGCAAGCAGGCATTGAGAAAGCTGGCTTGGGGCCGGGTGGCGGCGTCCTTCTTGGCCGCCTCCACCGCCTGATTGACCAGGGTGAACCCCTGGTACGGCGCGTCCTGTTCGCGCCACGCCAGCGCCAGTGCCGTGCACAGCAGGGCGTCAGCCGCTGGCGGCGGCACGCGCGCGGCGAGCAACTGGCGCAGTGCCTGCGCGCGCCCCAGCGAGCGCAGCACCTGAAAGACCAGCGCCTGCACGCCCGGGCGCAACTCGGCCGGCACGCCATCCAGCGCGGCCGTGCCAGACACGCCGGCGCGCACTGACTGCAATACCGCCGCCACCGCCTGCAATTGGCGCCACAAGGGAATTGTTGGTTTGTTCGGGTCCATCATCAAACAATGAAAAACGCCTCAAGTCCACTGCAACAGGACTTGAGGCGCTATTTTCCAGATAGCGGCGCGGGTCTTACTCGGTGACCGCGCCTTCGTTGCTTGGCGTGGCGTGCGCGTCGGCGGTACCGGCCAGTTCAGCGGCTTCCGCCTCGGCAATGGCGCGGCGCTCGGCGTCGTCCATATTCTCGCGCACCTTGCGGGCTTCGTGATAAGCCAGGCCCGTGCCGGCTGGAATCAGTCGGCCCACAATCACGTTTTCCTTCAAGCCGCGCAGCTCGTCGCGCTTGCCCATGATGGCGGCTTCGGTCAGCACGCGGGTCGTTTCCTGGAACGAGGC
>JAKFXU010000196.1 GCA_021731215.1 Rhodoferax sp. | reverse complement strand
GGGCCGGCGGGTGGTGGTGATCGGCGGCGGCGGCGCCGCGCTCGATGCCGCGCGCAGCGCGCGCCGGCAGGGCCACCAGGTGACGCTGCTGGCGCTGGAGCAGCGCGCCCAATTGCCGGCCCAGGCCGAAGAAGTGATCGAAGCGCTGGAAGAAGGCATCACCCTGGTCGACGGCGCGCGCCTGGATGGCGTGCTCGACGGCGGCGCCGCTGGACTCACGCTGAACTGCGCCAAGGTGGCGTTGGTGGCGGGCGCCCAGCGCGGGCAGTTCACCCTGCAAACGCTTGACGGCGGCAGCTTCAGCGTCGCGGCCGACGCCATCGTCACCTCGATTGGCCAGGAGCCCGATCTCTCGCTGCTGGGCGAAAGCTTCGCTGCCGCAGGTGGACTGCTCAAGACCGACGCGCGGCGCGCCACCAGTGTCGCCCAAGTCTACGCCGGCGGCGATCTGGCCAGCATGGCGCGCTTCGTCACCGAAGCGGTCGGCATGGGCCAGCAAGCCGCCCAGGCCATCGCGCGCGAACTGCAGCAACGGGACAAGGGCTCCAGTCTGGCGGTCGCGGAGCAACACGATAGCGAGCCGGTGGTGCCCTTGGCCGCCATCAGCACCTACTACCACCCCCAGCGTGAGCGCGCCCAGACCCAACTGCTCGACGCCCAGCAACGCCTGAGCCGCAACGCCGAGGTCCAGCTCGGCCTGGCACTCGAACAGGCGCTGGCGGAGAGCGAGCGCTGCTTTTCCTGCGGCACCTGCATCAACTGCGACAACTGCGTGGTCTATTGCCCGGACATGGCGGTCAAGCGCGTCGGCGATGGCTACCGGGTGCTGACCGACTACTGCAAAGGCTGCGGTCTGTGCGTCAAGGAATGTCCGACCGGCTCCATGATGATGCAGGAGGAACTGCGATGAATGCTGCAAGCCAATCGATGCTGCTGACCGGCAACCAGGCGGTCGCCTGGGGCGCGCGCCTGGCGCGACCGAAGGTGGTGCCTTTGTACCCGATCACGCCGCAAACACCGGTGCTGGAACAACTCACCGCGTTTCATGCCGAGGGCAGTTTTGATGCCGAAATCATCACGCCGGAGTCCGAACACTCCGTGATGTCGGCCTGCATTCCGGCCTCGCTGGTGGGCATGCGCGTGTTCACCGCCACCGCCTCGCAGGGTTTGCTGCTGATGCATGAGTTGCTGCACTACGCCAGCGGCGCGCGCGCGCCGATCGTGATGGCCAACATCAACCGCACCGTGGCGTCGCCCTGGGCGTTCTGGCCGGACCAGACCGACAGCCTGGCGCAGCGCGACACCGGCTGGATCCAGTACTACGTGGAAAGCGCCCAGGAAGCGCTGGACACCGTGCTGCAGGCCTATCGGGTGGCCGAGCAGGTGCTGGTGCCCGCCATGGTGAATCTGGACGCGTTCTACGTCTCGCACGCGCTGGAGCCGGTGCTGGTGCCCGAGCAGGCCCTGGTGGACCGCTATTTGCCGGCGTTTGATCCGCCGCACCGGCTCGACACCGACCGGGTCGAATCCTGGGGCAACGTGGTGTCGCAGGACATGTTCTTCCGCCACCGCCAGGACCTCGGCGACGCCATGGCGCGGGTGCCGGCGCTGGCGGCGCAGGCCGACTTGGAGTGGGCGCAACTGACCGGGCGCAGCCACGGCGTCATCGAGCGCTACCGCTGCGAGGGCGCGCGCACCGTGCTGGTCAGCATGGGCAGCATGTGCGGCACCGCACGCGAGGCCGTGGATGCCATGCGCGCGGCGGGACAGGCGGTCGGCCTGGTCAAAGTGCGGCTGTTCCGCCCGCTGCCGGTGACGGGGCTGCGCGAGGCGCTGAGCGGGGTGGACGACATCGTCGTGCTCGACCGCAACTACTCGCCGGGCCACGGCGGCGTGCTGCACCAGGAGCTGCGCGCTGCCCTGTATGGCAGCGCCAAGCCGGCGCGCATTCACGGCCTGCTGGCCGGTGTCGGCGGGGTCAACGTGTCGCCGGCCAAGATCGCCGAGTTCGTCCAGCAGGCCCGTCAACAGGAAGCGCTGCCCGAGTCGCAGTGGGTAAAGTGAACAGGGTGAACAGCATGATCCAGATCGAACAAGCCAACCAGGAACCGATGCTGTGCTCCGGGCACGCCGCCTGCCCGGGCTGCATCGACGCGCTGTCGGTGCGCCACGTGCTGAGCGCCATGGGGCCCAACACCATGGCGGTGATTCCGCCCTCCTGCATGGCCATCATTGCCGGGCCGCAACCCTACAGCTCGCTGCGCATCCCGGTCTATCAGCCCACGCTCGAATCCAGCGCCGCCGCCGCCACCGGGCTGCGCCGCGCACTCGACGCCCAGGGCAAGCACGACACCCAGGTCATCGTGCTGGCCGGCGACGGCGGCACCTACGACATCGGTTTTCAGTGCCTGTCGTCGGCGGCCGAACGCAATGAAGACTTCATCTACTTCTGTCTCGACAACGAGGGCTACATGAACACCGGGGCGCAGAAGTCGTCCTCCACACCCCATTTCGCGCGCACCGGTTCGACCCCCGCGGGCAAGACCTCGCGCAAGAAGAACCTGACCGAGATCATGGCCGCGCACCGGGTGCCCTATGTGGCGACCGCCAGCGTGGGCCATCTGCCCGACCTGCTGCGCAAGGTGGAGAAGGCCAAGCAGATGCGGGGCACGCGCATCATCACGCTGCTGATTCCCTGCATGGACGGCTGGGGTGTGGCCGATGATGGCGGCTTGCAGACCGCACGCTACGCGGTCGAATCGGGTGCCTTCCCTTTGTATGAGGTCGAAGACGGCCATCGCTACACCCTCAACCACAGCCGCAAAACCCGGCCGGTCGCGGACTACCTCGCGCTGCAGCGGCGCTATCGGAACATGGCCAGCGCCGACATTGAAACCCTGCAAGGCGAAATTGACGAGGGCTGGGCTAGCCTGCAGGAGCGCGCCGCGGCCAGCGCCGCCCGCGCCGCGATGGCGGCGTCGCGCTCAACATGAACAAGAAGGAAACCCCATGAGTCTTGCAACCAGGGACGTGCGCAAGGTCCCGACCTACTGCTACCAGTGCGTCGCCGGCCCCGACTTGCTCACCGTCAAAGTGGAGCAGGGGGTGGCGACCGAAGTCGAGCCCAATTTCTGCGCCGCCAGCGTTCATCCGGGCAACGGCAAGGTCTGCGTCAAGGCCTTCGGCCTGGTGCAGAAGACCTACAACCCGAACCGGGTGCTGACCCCGATGAAGCGCAGCAACCCCAAAAAGGGACGGCACGAAGAGCCGGGCTTTGTGCCGATCTCCTGGGACGAGGCGCTCGACCTGATCACCGCGCGGCTGGAGCGCGTGCGCGCCGAGGGCCTGACCGATGAGTCGGGCTACCCGCGCGTGGCCATGAGCCTGGGCGGCGGCGGCACGCCGCAGTCCTACATGGGCACCATGCCGGCCTTTCTGTCGGCCTGGGGCGCGGTCGACTTCGGCTTCGGCTCGGGCCAGGGCGTCAAGTGCTATCACTCCGAGCACCTGTATGGCGAGTTCTGGCACCGCGGCTTCACCGTCTCGCCCGACACGCCGATGACCAACTACCTGATCTCCTGCGGCGCCAATGTCGAAGCCTCGGGCGGCGTGGTCGGCGTGGCGCGCCATGCCAAGGCAAGGGTGCGCGGCATGAAGCGGGTGCAGGTCGAGCCGCACCTGTCGATTACCGGCGCCTGCTCGGCCGAGTGGGTGCCGATCAAGCCCAAGACCGACCCGGCCTTTCTGTTTGCGCTGATGCATGTGCTGTTGCACGAGGTGCCGCGCGAACGCCTCGATGTCGCCTTCCTGGCGCGCAGCACCGCCTCGCCCTACCTGGTGGGCGATGGCGGCTACTACCTGCGCGACCCCATCAGCGCCAAGCCGCTGGTGTTCGATGCGATCCGCCAGGCGGCGGTGCCGTTTGACACGCCCGATATCCAGGAGGCGCTCGAAGGCGAGTTCACGGTGGAAGCGGTCGAGCACGGCCCCGACGGCGATCTGCTGGGCAGCGGCCAGTTGCACGGACAAACCGCCTTCAGCAAGCTGGTGGCGCACATGGCCAGCTTCTCGCCCGAGTGGGCCGAGCAGCTGTGCGACGTGCCGGCCGCCACCCTGCGCCGCATCGGCCATGAATTTCTGGAACACGCCTGCGTCGGCCAGACGGTCGAGATCGACGGCAAGACGATGCCGTTTCGCCCGGTGGCGATCAGCCTGGGCAAGACCGTCACCAACGGCTGGGGCGCCTACGAGTGCGTCTGGGCCCGCACCATGATGGCGGCGCTGGTCGGCGGCCTGGAGGTGCCCGGTGGCACGCTGGGCACCACGGTGCGCCTGCACCGCCCGATGTCGCAGCGCCACGACAGCGTCAAGCCGGGCCCGGACGGCTTCATGTACAGCCACCTCAACCCGACCGACAAAGAACGCTGGTCGCCCAAGCCCAACATCCGCAACGCCTACCGCAGCATGGTGCCGCTGGCCACCGACGGCCCCTGGAGCCAGGCGCTCGGGCCAACCCATTTTTCCTGGATGTTCCTCGACGAGACGCCCAAGGGCCTGCCGCGCGTGACCCTGCCCGACGTCTGGTTTGTCTACCGCAGCAACCCGGCGGTCTCGTTCTGGGACACCGATGGCATTGGCGCCAAGATGACGCGCTTTCCGTTTGTGGTGGCCTTTGCCTACACGCTTGATGAGACCAACCACTTTGCCGACGTGCTGCTGCCCGACGCCACCGATCTGGAGAGCCTGCAACTGATACGCGTCGGCGGCACCAAGTTCATCGAGCAGTTCTG
>JAKFXU010000195.1 GCA_021731215.1 Rhodoferax sp. | reverse complement strand
GGGCGAAATCCCGTTCGCGCTGACGGTCTACAACTACAAAGCCGAACAGCTGAAAGACAAGGGCGCGCCAATCGACTGGTTTTCGATCGGCACCGCAATCGCCCGGCCCAACGGCGTGGGCGTGGCACGGGCCGCACCGAACCCGCATGCGGCCGTTCTGTTCTACGACTACGAAATCAGCGAGGAAGGCCAGAAGATCCTCGCCGGTCGCGACTTCGTCCCGACCAACACCAAGGTCGACACGCCTTTCAACAAGACGCCGCTAAAGTTCGTCGACGCCCGCATGATGCTGGACGAGTACGAAAAGTGGACCAAACTCTACGAAGAAATTTTCGCGGCCAAGGGCCGCTGATTGCCACCCAAGACCCCCACCATGAAAACCAGGACCCCCACCATGAAAACCTTGCTGAAGATCGCGCTGTCACTGATGGCGCTGGCCAGCGGTAGTGCCGCGCTGGCCCAGACCCCTCTGGCCACCTACGAAGGTGCCGACCGCATGACCAAAATCATCGCGGCGGCCAAGAAAGAGGGCAAGCTCACGCTGTACACAACGATCGCCGCAAAAGACGTGTCGACGCTGATCAAGCCCTTCGAGGTCAAGTACGGTATCACGGTGAATATCTGGCGTGCCGGCACTGACAAGGTGCTGCAGCGCACGCTGGCCGAAGCCAAGGCGAATCGCAACGAAGCCGATGTGGTTCACTTCGGCTCGCCCGAGATGGAAGCGCTGTCGCGCGAGAAGGTGCTGCAGCCGGTGTTCTCGCCAACCTACCGAAACCTGCAACCGGGCTCGGTGCCGCCGCACCGCGAATGGGCCGCTACGCTACTTTCGGTGTGGGTTCAGGCCTACAACACCAACCTGATCAAGAAAAGCGACCTGCCCAAGACCTACCAGGACCTGCTGGATCCCAAGTGGAAGGGCAAGCTCGGCATCGAATCCAAAAATCAGGATTGGTTTGCATCGGTGGTCGACGTGAACGGCGGCGGTGAAAAGGGGCTGGCGTTCTTCAGGGCCCTGGTCGCGCGCAACGGCATCTCGCCGCGAACTGGCCACTCGCTATTGAACAACATGGTGATCTCGGGCGAGATACCGATGGCTTTGACGGTCTATAACTACATGCCCGAGCAGGCCAAAAAGAAGGCTCCCATCGACTGGTTCGCGCTTGAGCCGGCGATCGCCCGCTCGAACGCGGTCGGGGTAACGCGGCGCGCCCCGCATCCTGCCGCCGCACTGCTGTTCCACGAGTACATGCTGACCGATGCGCAGCAGCACATGGTTTCGCTTGATTATGTGCCGACCAACACCAAAGTGGCATCACCGCTGAAGGGCGTGAAGATCTTGGTCACTGATCCGATTCGGTCGCTCGACGAGGCCGAGAAGTGGACCAAGCTGTTTGACGAAATCGTCGTCAACCGCGGCGGTCGCTGAATTCAAAAGTCAGTCCGCTAGATCAGAAGAAGCGATGAGCAATACACTGAGTGCAGCCGGCGGCGCCGCAAGTCCGTCCGGTCGCTCGTTTCGTGAGGTGTGGCTGATCACGCTGGGCCATGGGCTGACGCATTGGTATCCCGCCACCTTCTACCTCCTGCTGCCCATCATCGGCAATGAACTCGGTCTGTCGTTCAGCCAGATCGGGCTGATCATGACCTGCCAGTACATTGCTGGAGCGGTGGCTAACATGCCCGCCGGCGTTCTGGTCGACACGGTCGGGCGCAAGGGCCTGCTGATGGCGGTCTCGCTGTTCTGGGTTGGCTTCCCTTACCTGCTGATGAGCTTTACGCACAGCTATGTGATGCTGCTGCTGTGCGTGGTGATGGTTGGTGTCGGCAATAGCCTGTGGCACCCGACCGCGATCCCGACACTGGCCCGGCGCTTTCCGGAACGCAAGGGCCTGGTGTTGTCGCTGCACGGCATGGGCGGAAATGCCGGCGATGCGATCGCGCCGCTGGTCGTGGGCTCGCTGTTGACGCTGCTCTCGTGGCGCGAGGTGGTGGTGCTGAACGTGGTGCCGGGGCTGCTGATGTCTCTGCTGCTGCTGGTCTTCTTGGGCACGCTGCAGCTCGGCCGGAAAAAGCCCGCCAGCACGGTCACCGCGGCCAGTTACGAGGAACCTGCTGCGCAGTCTCTGACAGACTACGCAGCAGGACTGCGACAGCTGTTTCGCAACCGCAGTCTGGTGCTCCTGTCCACCAGCGGGGCCTTCCGGTCGATGACGCAGAACGCGCTGCTGACCTTCCTGCCGCTTTTTCTGGCGCGCGAAATGGGTTATTCACCGTTCCTGATCGGCGCCTCGATGTTCGCGTTGCAGGCCGCCGGCTTCGCTGCGGCGCCGGTGGCCGGTCACCTGTCGGACCGGCTCGGGCGGCGCAGCGTGGTGATGACCAGCATGGCTATGACAGCCGCCGTGCTGCTGTTCATGGCGCTGGCCGGCAAGTCGCAAGCGTTCGTCGCTTTCATTGCAGTGCTGGGATTTTTTCTGTATGCGCTCCGTCCAGTGCTGCAGGCTTGGCTGCTGGAGACGACGCCGAAGAACATGGGCGGCAGCAGCATTGGCATCCTGTTTGGCGCGCAATCGCTGGGCGCTTCGGTGGGACCGTTGATCGGCGGGCTGATCGCCGACAGCTATGGCCTCGGCGCCACGTTCTACTTCCTCGCCGGCACCATCGTCTGCGCCAATCTGTTCATTCTGCTGATGCCCAGCGGCGAGACGGCGCCGGCATCAGTTCCATGAGCGCCTCGCCCCGCTCGCTGCGGCGCTGGTTCAAAAGCACGTCAAACCGGACTTTCCTCGTCTGGCCGCTGGCGTTGCTGGCGCTCCAGGCTCTGCTCGACGGCGGCTGGCCGCGCTTGAATCTGTGGGCGCTGCCGCTGCTGGCCTGGGGCTACCTGCAGTATCGCTGGGTCGGCACGTTGCGCGCCGAGCAGGGTGGGGGCGGACCGGGACTGTCAAACCCGCCGTTGCGCCTCGTGAGCACGGGCCCCTATGGCCTGACGCGCAACCCGATGTACCTCGGGCATCTAATTTTTTTCGCTGGCTTGGCGCTGCTGCTGCTGTCGGGGCCAGCCTGGGTGGTATTCGCCGCGCATGTGCTGTGGTTCGACCGCCGTGCGCGTGGCGACGAAGCGCATCTGCTGCAATTGTTTGGCGAGCCTTACCGCGACTACCTGGGCCGCGTCAAACGCTGGGTTCCAGGCATCTACTGACTCCGGGGCCGACTCTATCTCATGGGTGAGTTCTACGCGCTGGCCTCGGCGCTATGCTTCGCAATCTCCAACGTGATGGTCATGCGCGGTGCCCCGCGCGGGGCCGCCGACAACGGAGCGTTCCTGTCGCTGCTGCTGACAGCGGCGATCTCGGCGCTTGTATGGTTGGCGCTCGGGTTGCGCCAGGGTTTCCCACCGGTGCCCCTCAATGGCGTGCTCTGGTTGGCCGGAGCTGGCGTGTTCACGGCGTTCATCGGTCGCGTGTTCCTCTACGCGTCAATACAGCACCTGGGGGCCATGCGCGCTTCGGCGGTCAAACGACTGAATCCGTTCTTCGCGGTGCTTCTGGGCATGTTTGTGCTGGGCGAGTCCGTTTCTGGCCGGGCGGGCTGGGGGGTGCTGCTGATCGTGGTCAGTTTTGCGGTACTCGTGCACACACAGCTGCACGGCGGCGCGCAGCCCGGCGCCATCCCCGCCGGGGCATGGCGGAAGCTTCTCAACCTGGGGTATATGTACGGCCCGGTATCGGCGCTGGGCTACGCACTGGGCTATCTCATGCGCAAGTCGGGACTGCAGGAAACACCGGATCCATTCTTCGGGGCCATGGTCGGCACGCTGGTCGGCGCGATGCTGTTCGTCGTTGCCGGTTGCTTCAGCGAGTCCTACCGCCTGGCCGTACAAGGCACGTTTCGCCGGGCCAACCCTTGGCTGTATGCCGCCGGCGTGGCGGCGTCGTTCGGCCAGATCTTCTATTTCGTCGCGCTCAACGTCAGCCCGATGTCGCGTGTGGCGCTGATCACCTCGATGGAGGTATTCATCACCATCGCGCTCAGCCTGGCGTTTTTCGGAGAGCGCCTGTCGGCGCGGGTGGCTATAGCCGCCCTGCTGGGATTTGCGGGCACGATGCTGCTCGTCGGCAGCTGAGCGAGTCCACCCCCGCCCGCTGTCGGGCTCGGCTGTGCTCGCCGCTCGGCATGCGCCGCAGCCGGTGGCCAGGGCAGCGATAATCCCGCAGGGTCTTGCGTGCGCGTCGATGCTGCGCAGCCGCTACGGAAGCAACCAACCCGCGATGTGCCTCGGTGCGCCTGTGGACCGAGCCGCTGAAGAGAATGGAGAATGGTTTCCCGGCCTGATTAATCGTTCCTTTAAGAAGAACGTGGTTCCACATAAGAGAAATATTTGCTACAATAGGAGTATGCTAATGAATACGCAAATGATAGAGGTCCGTCCGGAGAAGAAAGTGCCTTCCGCCCGGCTGTCATCGGTTGCTTCCGCACTGCTGGTGCTCAAAGTTTTTTCCGAGGCCGAGGCCGAACTCGGAATCAGCAGCATCGCCAAGCGCCTCGGCCTGGCCAAGAGTACGGTGCACCGGCTCGCCGTGACCCTGGCATCCGAAGGCTTTCTCGAGCAAAACCCGGAGAACGGGCGCTACCGGCTGGGACTCTCGCTGTTCGAGTTGGGCACCCTGGTGCGACGGCGCATGGACGTCTCCAACCTGGGCCTGCCCTTACTCGGAGCCTTGCGTGATCAGACCCAGGAATCGGTGCACTTGGCGATTCTGGCCCAGACCTCGATCGTGTATCTGTACAACGG
>JAKFXU010000054.1 GCA_021731215.1 Rhodoferax sp. | reverse complement strand
GCCCTTGCTGTGCGAGCTGATGTCCCACCCCGAGGATGCGCAGAAGCTGCGGCGCTGCACGGTTTCGGTTGAAGAAATTACCGGCCGCCGCATTGAGCCTGCCTTGTTTGCCGCAGTATTGAAGCGGCGATTGGAGCGCGCTTTCGCCGCTGGTGCTGAAGCCGGCCACGCCGCCGGGGCAGGCGTGCGCGGCCAGCAGTAGAGCGGCTGTTAGGATGTCGTGCAAACACTTACGGCAGGCGGTCACGTGGCTTTCTCAGATATTGAAATCGCGCAAGCGGCAACGCTTAAACCCGTCATGCAAATGGCGCAAGACCGATTGGGGATTCCGCCGCAGGCGCTGGAGCCTTATGGCCACTACAAGGCCAAGATTGACCTGGCCTGGCTGAGCCAGCAAGCGGAGCCGAACGGCAAGCTGGTACTGGTTACCGCGATCAGCCCGACGCCGGCCGGCGAGGGCAAGACCACCACCGTGGTCGGTCTGGGCGACGCCTTGAACCGCATCGGCAAACGCGCGGTGATTGCGCTGCGCGAGCCATCGCTGGGTCCGGTGTTTGGCATGAAGGGCGGCGCCGCCGGCGGCGGTTACGCCCAGGTGGTGCCAATGGAAGACATCAATCTGCACTTCACCGGCGACTTCAGCGCGATCGCGCTGGCCCACAATCTGCTGGCCGCGCTGATCGACAACCACATTTATCACGGCAATGCGCTGCGCTTCGATTTCCGTCGCATTGTCTGGCGTCGGGTGATGGATATGAATGACCGGGCGCTGCGCTCCACCGTCATTTCCCTGGGCGGTTCCGGCAACGGCTTCCCGCGCGAAGATGGTTTCGACATTGTGGTGGCCTCCGAAGTGATGGCCATTTTGTGCCTGGCCACATCGCGCCAGGACCTCAAGCATCGCCTGGGCAATATCATCGTCGGCTACACCCGGGCCCAGACCCCGATTCAGGCCTCCGACCTGCAGGCCCAGGGTGCCATGGCGGCCTTGCTCAAGGAAGCCATCAAGCCCAACCTGGTGCAAACACTGGAGAACAATCCGGCCATTATCCATGGGGGCCCGTTTGCCAACATCGCGCATGGCTGCAACAGCGTCATCGCCACCCAGGCCGCGCTCAAGCTGGGCGAATATGTGGTGACCGAGGCCGGCTTTGGCGCCGATCTGGGAGCGGAAAAGTTCATCGACATCAAATGCCGCAAGGCGGGCCTGCGACCCGACGTGGCGGTGGTGGTGGCCACGCTGCGCGCGCTCAGGCACCATGGCGGCGTGGAGGCCAAAGACCTCAACATACCGAACCTGACGGCGCTGGAAAAGGGGCTGCACAATCTGGAGCGCCATGTAGACAACCTGCGTCAACGCCACGGCTTGCCCTGCGTCGTGGCCATCAACCATTTCACCTCGGATACGCAGCAGGAACTGGACCTGTTGCAGCGTCATATGGCGTTGCAGGGGGTGCCGGTGGTGGTCTGCCGGCACTGGGCCGAAGGATCCGCCGGGGCGCAGGAACTGGCGCATGCAGTGGTGAAGCTGGCGGAGTCTGGCACGGCAGCAATGCGTTACCTCTACCAGGACGAGGACAGCCTGTGGGACAAGATGAAGGCCATCGCCACCAAAACTTATGGCGCGGCCGACATTACGGCCGATACCGCCGTGCGGGCCAAGATTGCCAAACTGCAGCAAGAGGGTTTTGGCCATTACCCGGTGTGTGTGGCGAAGACGCAGTATTCATTCTCTACCGATCCCCTGCTGCGGGGCGCGCCATCGGGTCACATGGTCAATATCCGCGAAGTCCGGCTGGCGGCCGGGGCCGAGTTCGTGGTGATGATTTGCGGCGACATCATGACCATGCCAGGGCTGCCCAAAGAGCCGGCGTCGTCGCGCATTGACATCGATGACGATGGCAAGATTTCTGGCCTGTTCTAATTTTCAAGCGCAGAGCAGGCAAGCCCGCACCAGCCGATGCGCAAACCGTCGGCAGCGCCGATAATGCTTCCCCTGTGCGATGAATGAAATCAATTTTATGAAAACCACCCTGATCCTCAAGGGTTCCGATCTCAATTTGCTGGGTCAGCGTGAACCGACGGTGTGTGCGATGCAGTCCGGAGTTAAAGCATGAGCTTGCGCACCCCCGAATTGTTGGCACCGGCCGGCTCCTTGACGATGCTGGAGACCGCCTTTGCCTTTGGCGCCACCGCGATCTACGCCGGCCAGCCGCGTTATTCGCTGCGCGTGCGCAACAACGACTTTGGCAACATCGAGGTGTTGCAGCAGGGCATTGAGCGGGCGCACGCCCTGGGGCACAAGTTTTTCCTGGTGTCCAATATCTTTCCGCACGACAACAAGATCAAGAGCTATGTGCAGAACATGGCGCCGGTGATTGCCTTGAAGCCCGACGCCCTGATCATGTCCGACCCCGGCCTGATCATGATGGTGCGCGAGACCTGGCCCGAGATGGAGATTCACCTCTCGGTGCAGGCCAATACCGTCAATTCGGCGGCGGTGCGCTTCTGGAAAAGCGTCGGTGTCAGCCGGGTGATTCTGTCGCGCGAGTTGTCGCTGGACCAGGTGGCGCAGATTCGCCAGGAGTGCCCGGATACCGAGCTGGAGGTGTTTGTGCACGGCGCGCTGTGCATCGCCTATTCGGGGCGCTGCCTGCTGTCGGGCTACTTCAACCACCGCGACGCGAATCAGGGCAGTTGCACCAACTCCTGCCGCTGGGACTACAAGACCCAGCCCGGCGTGCTCGATGCCTCGGGCGACGTGCTGGCGCCGCCGGCGGCGGCTGCGCGTGAACAGGAGGGTCAACGCGCCGAGGTTTACGTGATGGAGGAGAGCCAGCGTCCCGGCAGCTACATGCCGATCGAAGAGGACGAGCACGGCACCTACGTGATGAATTCGAAGGATTTGCGCGCCATCGAGCACGTCAGGCGCCTGGTCGAAATCGGCGTCGATTCCCTCAAGATCGAGGGCCGCACCAAGAGCCCGTATTACGTGGCGCGCACGGTGCAGAGCTACGCCCAGGCGATTGACGACGCGGTGGCCGGGCGCGAACTGGACCCGGCCCTGCTGGGGCAGCTCGAAGGCCTGGCCAATCGCGGTTACACCTCTGGCTTTTTCCAGCGCCACACGCCCGAGTCCACGCAAAATTATCTGCGCAACTATTCCGAGTCGGGCCGCAGCCTGTACGTGGGCGATGTGCGCTCGTTTGACGCGGCACGCGGCCTGGCCGAAGTCACGGTCAAGAACCGCTTTGCGGTGGGCGACTGGCTGGAGATCATTCAACCCGGCGGCAACCACAATGTGCAACTGACCCGCATGGAAAACACCGAGGGGCAGCCGATCAGCGTGGCGCCGGGCAGCGGCCACATCGTCTGGCTGCCCTTGCCGGCCAGTGCGCTGGGCGCCTTCGTGGCACGCTATGTGGCGGCGCCCGAGCTTGACGACGCTGCCGTCTGATTTATAAGAGTGCCTTCATGCCTGAACCCGCTGCCCCGGCGCCGCTGGAAGTCAACGCGGCCGAGCTTGAGTTCACCGCCATCCGCGCGCAAGGGGCGGGCGGGCAAAACGTCAACAAGGTGTCGAGCGCGATTCACCTGCGTTTTGACATTCCCGCCTCATCCTTGCCCGACGATGTGAAGGAGCGCCTGCTGGCGCTGCCAGACAGCCGCATCACCAAGGACGGCGTGCTGGTGATCAAGGCGCAGCAGCACCGCACCCAGGAGATGAACCGGCTCGATGCCATGCAGAGGCTGAACGAACTGGTCAACAGCGTGGCGCTGCCGCCCAAGACGCGGCGCGCCACCAAGCCCAGCTACGGGTCAAAGCAAAGACTGCGCGTGGCCAAGAGCCAGCGCTCCGAGACCAAGGCGCTGCGTGGCCGGGTCAGTGATTAAATTGGGCCGGCCCGCTTGGGTCTGCAACCGGAGTTAAAAGAATGGCGATTCAGTGGTTCCCCGGTCATATGCATTTGACCAAAAAAGCCATTCAAGAACGGATCAAGAATATTGATGTGGTGATTGAGATGCTCGACGCGCGCCTGCCAGGGTCGAGCGCCAACCCGATGCTGGCCGAACTCACCGCGGCCAAGCCGATGCTCAAGGTGCTCAACAAGCAGGACCTGGCCGACCCGGCGCGCACCGCGCTGTGGCTGGCCCATTACAACAGCCAGAGCGGCACCCGGGCGCTGGCGCTCGATGCCAGCGTCAGCACACCGGCCAAGGCGCTGATCAAAGAATGTTTTGCGCTGGCCCCCAGTCGCGGCGGCATGGTCAAGCCGATGCGCGTGCTGATTTGCGGCATTCCCAACGTCGGCAAATCCACCCTCATCAATACGCTTACCGGCAAACGCGCCGCCAAGACCGGGGACGAAGCCGGCATCACCAAGCTGGAGCAGCGCATTGCGCTGGCCGACGATTTCTACCTGTACGACACGCCCGGCGTGCTGTGGCCGCGCATCATCGTGGCCAAGAGCGGCTACAACCTGGCCGCCAGCGGCGCGATTGGCCGCAATGCCTTCAACGAAGAAGAGGTGGCGCTGGAACTGCTGGACTACCTGAAAACCCATTACGCCGCGCAGGTGCAGGCCCGTTTCAAGCTGGACGGGGTGGCGGCCATGAGCGACGAGGAACTGCTGGACGCGATTGGGCGCAAACGCGGTGCGCTGCAAGCGGGCCAGCGCGTCAATCGGCAAAAAGCGGCCGAGATCGCGATTTACGATTTCCGCGCGGCGGTGATGGGCCGCATCACGCTGGAAACGCCGCAGGAGTTTGCCCAATGGCTGCTGGAGGGGGAAATACTCGATGCCCAGCGCCAGCTCAAGAA
>JAKFXU010000400.1 GCA_021731215.1 Rhodoferax sp. | reverse complement strand
CGCCGCAGACGGTGCAGCCGGGTTGGCGCGCGATGCGAATTTCGGTGAACTCCATGGCCCGCCCATCGAGCATCAGCAGGCGCCCGCTCAGCGCACGAGCGGCACCGCTGAGCAGCTTGAGAGCTTCAGCCGCTTGCATCGAGCCGATGATGCCCACCAGCGGTGCGAACACGCCCATGGTGGCGCAGCGGGTTTCTTCAAAGCCGGTGTCGGGGCTGAAGACGCAGGCATAGCAGGGCGAGTTGGCGTCGCGCGGGTCATAGACACAGAGCTGGCCATCAAAGCGGATGGCCGCGCCCGACACCAGCGGTTTGCGGTGCTGCACGCAGGCCGCGTTGATGGCCTGGCGCGTGGCAAAGTTGTCGCAGCAGTCCAGCACCACGTCGGCCTGCGCCACCAGGGAGTCGAGCAGCGCGGCATCGGCGCGTGCCACGATCGGTGTCACCCGCACTTCGGGGTTGATGGCGGCAATCGCGCTTTGCGCCGATAGCGCCTTGGGCGCGCCGACCCGGCTCATGGTGTGGATGATCTGGCGTTGCAAATTGGTCATGTCCACCGCGTCGTGGTCAACCACCGTGATCTGCCCGACACCAGCCGAGCCCAGGTAGAGGGCCACCGGCGAGCCCAAACCGCCCGCGCCCACGATCAGGGCGTGACTGCTGGAGATGCGCTCCTGCCCGGCAATGCCGATTTCGTCGAGCAGAATATGGCGCGAGTAGCGCAGCAACTGTTCATCCGTCATGGGCCGACTGTCATTCTTCTTTCTTTTCTTCCGGGCGCTCCACCAGGGTCTTGCTGACCATTACCGGATGACCTTTGAGCTGGTTGAGGGCCTGCTTCAACTGAAAATCGGTGTCCGATCCGTACTCGGGCAGCTTGCGCTCGGCCAACGGCTTCTTGAGTTCTTCCTCCAGCCGTTTGCGCGCTTCCTCGCGCGCTTTTTCCTGGGCAGGGTCTTTCTTTTCTTCGCCCTGGCCATTGCCCAGGTGCTTTTCCAGGTCGGCCTCGCGCGTGCGCAGCGCGGCAAACAGATTGCCCTCCTCGGTTTCGTCCAGCATCACATCGGGCACGATGCCCTTGGCCTGAATCGACTTGCCGCTGGGCGTGTAGTAACGGCTGGTGGTGAGCTTCAGACCGGCCGATGGGCAGTTGTCCATGCGAAAGGCCGGATCCAGGCAGACTGCGGTCTGCACCGAGCCCTTGCCGAAGGTCTGGTTGCCGAGCACCTTCGCGCGCTTGTGGTCTTGCAGCGCGCCGGCCACGATTTCGCTGGCTGAAGCCGAACCTTCGTTGACCAGTACCACCAGCGGTACGCTTTTCAGGGCGCCCTTGGTGAGCTCGTGCAGGCGCTTGAGCGGGTCGGCGCCACCGCGGCGCTGGTAAAACTGGGGCGCTGCTTTGTAGGTGAATTTGCTATCGGCAAGCTGGCCATTGGCCGATACCACGGTCACGTTCTCGGGCAAGAAGGCCGCCGACAGCGCCACTGCCGCGTCCAGATAGCCGCCCGGATCGTTGCGCAGGTCCAGCACCAGCCCTTTGAGCTGGGGCTCCAGTTTGTAGAACTCTTCAATCTTGCGCGCAAAGTCTTCCACCGTGCGTTCCTGGAACTGGCTCACCCGAATCCAGGCGTAGCCCGGCTCGATCATTTTGCCGCGCACCGACTGGGTGCGGATTTCCTCGCGCGTGATGGTGACCGTGAAGCTGCGATTTTCGGCTTTGCGGAAAACCGTCAGCAGCACCTTGGTATTGGGCTCACCGCGCATGCGCTTGACGCCTTCGCTCAGCGCCAGGCCCTTGACCGGCGTGTCGTCGATCTTGGTGATCAGGTCATTGGGCTTGAGCCCGGCCCGAAACGCGGGTGACCCCTCGATTGGCGAGACCACCTTGATCAGACCGTCTTCCTGGGTGATTTCGATGCCGACCCCGACAAACTTGCCGCTGGTGCCTTCGTTGAATTCCTTGAGAGCTTTTTTGTCGAGGTACTGCGAGTGCGGGTCCAGGCTTGACACCATGCCGACGATGGCATCGGTAATGAGCTTGCGGTCGTCCACCGGTTCAACGTAGTTGCTCTTGACCATGCCGAAGACGGCGGCGAGTTGCTGCAACTCCTCCAGCGGCAGCGGCGCCAGCGTGCCACGCGCCACGGTTTGCAGTGACACCGTGGTCAAGGCGCCAGCCATGACGCCGACTGCAATCCAGCCGGTGATTTTCAGTTTTTGACCCATAAATATTCCAATTCCAGCCCAATATACACGCTTGGAGGTCACTCCGTTGGGCGGGTTCCCGATTTACACAGTTTTACCTTGGGCCGCCACCGCCGCCGCTGCTTTGGCGGCGGCCTCGGCGTCGCCCAGGTAATAGCGGCGCAGCGGTTTGAGCGCCGCGTCGAGCTCGTACACCAGGGGGATGCCGTTGGGAATATTCAGGCCCACGATGTCGGCGTCGGCGATCTGGTCGAGGTATTTCACCAGCGCGCGGATCGAGTTGCCGTGCGCTGCCACCAGCACCTGTTGGCCGGCCTGCAGCGCCGGCGCCAGTACTTCGTTCCAGAACGGCATGACGCGCGCCACCGTGTCTTTCAGGCATTCGGTCAGCGGGATTTGCTCCGGTCGCAGCCGCGCGTAACGCAGGTCGCCGCGTTCGCAGCGCGGGTCGCCCGGCGCCAGGGCCGGCGGCGGCGTGTCATAGCTGCGCCGCCACAGCAGCACCTGGGCGTCGCCATATTGCTGGGCGGTTTCGGCTTTGTTGAGCCCCTGCAAGGCGCCGTAGTGACGCTCGTTGAGGCGCCAACTGCTGACCACCGGCAGCCAGGTGCGGTCCATCTCGTCGAGCACATGCCACAAGGTGCGGGTGGCGCGCTTGAGCACGCTGGTGTAAGCCACGTCAAATTCGTAGCCCTCGGCCTTGAGCAGTCGCCCGGCGTCCTTGGCCTGCTCAATGCCGGCCGGGGTCAGGTCGACGTCGGTCCAGCCGGTAAAGCGGTTGTCCAGATTCCAGGTGGATTCGCCGTGGCGGATCAGAACTAGTTTGTGCATGGTGTGGGTGCAGGCTTGAAAAGCCATGAGCGCCGCAATGGCAGCGGTCATGGCCGGGGTAAATGGGGGGTTCCATGAGCTGGAACTCCCGCCATTCTAAAATGAGCAACCGAGCGTCGCGCCGCCGTCCCATCGGGGGCTGGGCGCGAGCCCGACCACCGCGGCCTATTCAACAAGGAAAAAAGTGAAATTTATTATCGACAACTGGATGCTCATGTCCATCGCGCTGGCCTCTGGCGCCATGCTGTTCTGGCCCATGCTCAAAGGGGCCACCGGCGGCTCGCTCAGCGCCGCCGCTGCGGTGCAATTGATCAACCGGGAGAAAGCGGTGGTGATTGACGTGTGCGAGGCCAACGAGTTCGCGGCCGCGCATATCGGCGGCGCCAAACACATTGCCTTGAATCAACTCGAAGAAAAATTGCCGGGCGCTGTCAAAAACAAGGCGCTGCCGCTGATTCTGGTGTGCCAGTCGGGCGCGCGCTCCAACCGCGCCGTGGCCATTGCCAAAAAGCTCGGCTACGCGCAGGCCCAGTCCTTGAACGGAGGCCTGGGTGCCTGGAGAGCGGCCAGCCTGCCGCTTGAAAAGAGCTGATTGCCCAAGGAAAACGCAAATGCAAGCCGTCAAGATGTACACCACCGCTGTTTGCCCCTACTGCATTCAGGCCAAGCAAATTCTCAAGGCCAAAGGCGTGGCGCAGATTGAAGAAATCCGCATCGACACCGATCCGGAGCAGCGCCGCCAGATGATGGAGCGCACCGGCCGGCGCTCGGTGCCACAAATTTTCATTGGCCAGACCCATGTCGGTGGCTGTGATGATCTGATGGCGCTCGACGGGCAGGGCGGCTTGCTGGCGCTGCTCAACGCGGCCTGATCGGCCGGCACCGGGCCGGCTTGCGGCCCGGTCCATTGCACCTGAGATAATCTCCCTTGATCCTGATCGTGGGCCCGCTCAAGATAGTGCTGAGCGGGCTTTGTTTTGACTAGAAAGAAGTACCATGGCCGACTCACAAGACCCCGTTTTCCAGATTCAGCGCGTTTACCTCAAAGAGGCGTCCCTGGAGCAGCCCAACTCGCCTGCCATTTTGCTGGAGCAGGAATCCCCCACCGTGGACATCCAGCTTGGCGTCAACGCCGCGCCAGTGGCCGAGGGCATTTTCGAAGTCAGCGTCACCGCCACCGTGCAGACCAAGATCAAGGATAAAACCGTGTTCTTGGTGGAGGCCACCCAAGCCGGTATTTTCGAAATCCGCAACTTGCCGCAAGAGCAGATGGGCCAAGTCATGGGCATCGCCTGCCCGCAAATCGTTTACCCCTACCTGCGCGGCAACGTGGCCGACCTGATTCAGCGCGGCGGTTTTCCGCCCGTGCACCTGTCGGAAATCAACTTCCAGGCCATGTACGAGCAGCAGCAGGCCGCCGCCGCCGAGGATGCGCCGCGCATCGTGACGCAATAAGGGTTAAAACGGTTAGCCCGCTGGACCTTGAGCGCATTGCCTGACTGGCCATGAAAATCGTCGTTTTGGGCGCCGGAGCCTGGGGTACCGCGCTGGCCGTCAGCGCCGCTGGCAACACGGCGGCCCGCCACCATGTCACGCTGTGGGCGCGTGACGCGGCGCAGGTGGCTGCGATGCAGACCGCGCGCGAGAATGCGCGCTATTTGCCCGGCATCGCCTTGCCCCCCACACTGTCGGTCAGCGCGCTCAATTTGGCCGACCCGCACGCGTTGAGCCACCTGCTGTCCGGCGCCGAGCTGGTGCTGGTCGCCACGCCGATGGCCGGTCTGCGCGCCATGCTGACGCTGTTGCGCGCTTGCCGCGTGCCGGT
>JAKFXU010000143.1 GCA_021731215.1 Rhodoferax sp. | reverse complement strand
GTGTTGCCTATTACGAAGCTATCCAAGTTGGACTCGGGGAGCGATTCCGGCGGTCCGTTGAAGCTGCTGTGGAATTGGCGGCATCGTTGCCGTTTGCAGGGGCTCCGCACAAACATGGAACTCGGCGCGTGTTTCCCAAGAAGTTTCCCTTCTCGGTTGTCTATTTGGTGGGGGAAAACGAAATTGTCATTTTCGCGGTCGCGCATTTCAAACGCAGGCCAGGATATTGGAAAGGTCGCAGGCATGACAGTTAACTGGTCATTCCATCGGACGGCTGTGCCGCTCGCTGAATTTCGACGTTAATCAAAATGCCTTCCGGTGATGCCACCCGAGTCTGGTTCCCTCGATGGTTGCGGCAAGAGACGTGCAGCACTGGGCATTGATGAAATCAACGCCACATTGTCGACTTTCCAACACATATCTGAACGGCCGGTTTGGATGTGGGGGCCAGATCAGCCATTCAGGGATAAATTGACTTCAATCCGCGCCACATGCGCCATCAGCGAGCGCTTGGCCACCGGCCACATGCGCGCCGGCACGTCGTCGTAGGCGCGTGCCACCCAGTCGTCGAGCGTGCCATTGGGCTGCGCTTGCATCGCTTGGAGCACCTTGGCCTCACGCCTGAGGCGATGGGCCTTGAGCTGCGCGATGGCGGCGGCGGCCTCGCCGCTGTAACCGCCGATGACGTAGCCGTGCGCGGGCAGGATGAATTCGATCCGGTGTTCGGCGCAGGCGCTGCTCAAGCGCTCGAGCGCGTCGAGGTAGGCCGTCATGTCGCCGTCGGGTGGGTCAATCACGGTGGTGCTGCCGTTGAGAATATGGTCGCCGCTGAACAGCAGGCCGTCTTCCAGCAGCACCAGGCACAGGTGGTTGGCGGCATGGCCGGGCGTGTGCATGACCTGCAGGGTATGGGTCAGGTCGCCCTGCGGCCCCTGTCCTTGCAGTCGCAGGCGCTCCTGGTCTTGCAACGAACGGTCGGGGGTGAATTGGCTGGTCTTGCGCGCCGTGGGCGCCGAGGGCAGGCCCAGAATCGGCGGCCGGCTCCGGCACAGCGCCTGCAGCGGCAGGGCACCGGGGGAATGGTCCGGGTGTGAGTGAGTGCAAACAATCATGCGGATATCGCCACCGGCGGCACGCCACAATTTTTCCAGGTGCTCCGGGTCGGCCGGGCCCGGGTCGATGGCGATAAAACCGGTGGCCGGGTCGCCCACCAGATAGCTGTTGGTGCCGGGCCCGGTCATGACGCCGGGGTTGGGCGCGGTCAGGCGCAGCACGTTTTTCAGCAGCGCCACCGGCTGCTCCGACTGCCAGTCCAGGGCGTGCAGGATTTGCCCGTCGGGGCAGACCAGCGCCAGTTCACCATAGGGCGGCTCGTGCTCCATGTAGCGCGCCTCGTGACCGGCCAGCAGGCCGGCGCGCGGGCAGCAGGTCCACAGCGCTTGCTCGGTGGCGGCACAGGCCTGCAGCACGGCGTCCACGCTGGCGTAGTCGCGCAGCCGTTCCAGCGTGCGGATGGTGGGGAAAATCATGAAGAATTGGCCGGCCTGGTGCCGCGCCAAGGCATCCAGCGGGCGCACCCACGCCGGCTCGAATTGCTCGGTCCCGTCGGCCACCGGCGTTTGCCCGTCGGGCATGCGGGCCACCAGAAAGGGCACGTCAAAGCGACGCGGCAGGTCGCGGTCGGTGATCCAGTGCGCCAGCACAAACACCTCATCGGCGGCCAGCGTCAGGCCACGGGCCTGGCATTGGGCGCCGAAGGGCGCGTTGCGCTCCAGCGCGGCAATGTCGCTGGGGTCCGCCGCGGAGCCATCGGCGCGGCGCGCCAGCAGCACGCCCAACTCTTCAAAGCTCTCGCGGATGGCGGCGATGGCCTGCGTCAGGTGCAAGTCGCTTTGCAGGGCGCGCCGTCTGGCTTGGGCGTGGCTGGCGGCGTCGGCCGCATCGACCCCGCCGCCCGGGAACACATAGGCACCGGGGGCAAAGCTGGCGCTGCTGGAGCGCCGGGTCATCAGCACTTCAAGCCCCAGGGCCGAGTCGCGCAGCAGCAGGACGGTGGCGGCGGGGTGAAGCGGTGCCGGTTCGCGCTGGCGGTGCAGCAGTTGATTGGGTCTTGGCATGGCTTGATTTTGCAACGAATTTGCGGCACGCGTTCCATGACGGCGCGAGCGGCCCATGCGCCTTTGCCATCCCGGTCAGCGATACAGGGATAATTCCCCGATGCGAATCAGTTTCACCAAAATGCAGGGTGCCGGCAACGACTTTGTGGTGCTGGACGAGACCCAACAGCGGCTGGGCCTGTCCAGCGCGCACTACCGTTGGCTGGCCGATCGTCACTTCGGCGTCGGCGCCGACCAGATCCTGACGGTGCGCCCGTCGCCGGCTGCGGGCATTGACTTTGAGTATGTGATCCACAACGCCGATGGCGCCGAGGTTGAGCAATGCGGCAATGGCGCGCGCTGTTTTGCGCGCTTCGTACGCGAGCGCGGGCTGACCAGCAAGGATACTTTGCGGGTGCAGACGCTGGGCGGCGTGATCGAGCCCCAGCTCCTGCCCGATGGCCGGGTGATGGTGAACATGGGCCGCCCGGTTTTTGAGTTGGCCGCGATTGCGTTTGATGCGCAGCATCTGCAGCCGCAAGCCGCAGGGGCATGGCAACAGTGGCCGCTGGCCCTGGCCAATACCGAACCCGCCGTGACGGTGCTGGCCGCCGTGCTGTCGATGGGTAATCCGCACGCCGTGCTGCTGGTCGACGATGTGGACACGGCTGCGGTCGCGCGCCTGGGCCCGCTGATTGAGCAGCACCCGCGTTTTGCGCAGCGCGTGAACGCGGGTTTCATGCAGGTGCTGGATCGCCGCCACATCCGGTTGCGGGTGTTTGAGCGCGGCGCGGGTGAAACCCTGGCCTGCGGCACCGGCGCCTGCGCCGCCGTGGTGGCCGGCATCCGGCTCGGGCTGCTCGACGCTACAGTGGAGGCCCAGACCCGTGGCGGACCATTAACTATTGCCTGGGCTGGCGCGGACTCCAATGTGATGATGACGGGGCCCGCCAGCACCGTTTTTTTCGGCCAAATCGATATTCCCGAGCACTTATGAGCACGCCCTTGACCAACCCCATTACCGAAGACGATATTGCCAACTACCTTGGCAACACGCCCGATTTTTTTGAGCGCCACGCCGAATTGCTGGCCGCCGTGCACTTGAACAGCCCGCACAGCAACCGGGCGGTCAGTCTGCAGGAGCGCCAGGCCCAAATGCTGCGCGAGAAGATCAAGGTGCTGGAGCACCGCATCATGGACATGATCCGCCATGGCAACGAGAACGTGTTGCTGTCCGACAAGCTGCTGCGCTGGGCGCGCACCCTGTTTCTGACGGCCGATGCGCTGGCCTTGCCGGCGCAGATTGCCACCGAGATTGCGCAGCAGTTTTCGGTGCCTCAGGTCGGCATCAAGGTGTGGGACGTGGCGCCGCAGTTTGCTCAGGCCGATTTTGCCCGCGGCGTGAGCGAGGACACCCAACTGTTTGCCTCCTCGCTGATGGAGCCGTTTTGCGGCGTCAATACCGGTTTCGAGGCGGTCAGTTGGCTGCCCGAGCCGCAGGCCGCCATCTCGCTGGCGATTCTGCCCTTGCGCGCCGGTCCCGTGGGCAGCCTGGCGCCGGCCTTTGGCTTGCTGGTGCTGGCGTCGCCGGACGCGCAGCGTTTCAACAGCGCCATGGGAACCGACTTTCTGGCCCGCCTGGCCGAGCTGGCCAGCGCCGCGCTGTCGCGCCTGAGGTAAGCATGGGGGCGAGAGCCAGCGCCGCAAACAACGTGGCCAGCGTGGGGGCTGCCGCCGCGCCGGGCCGCCCCAACGAAATCGAGGCCCCCGAGGGGCTGGAGCCTGCGGCTCCGAGCCTGCTTGAGCAGGCTTGGACAGGCGACAGAGGCGAAGCGTCTCGCGAGCCGCGGCCTGCAAGGCCTCGCGCAGCACATGCGTTATCGGCCAAGGCCGATCCCGGGGCAGTGGCAAGCGTGGGGGCAACATCCTTGACGGAGCGCTATCTGGAGCATGTGCGCGTCGAAAAACGCCTGGCTGCGCGCACGGTGGAGCTGTACGCGCTGGACCTGCAAAAACTGAGCCGTTACGCCGACCAGGCCAAGGTCGAACTCGACCAAGTTGAAAACACCCACATCCGGCGCTGGGTCGCGCAGATGCATGGCGGCGGGCGCAGTGGCCGTGGCATTGCCCTGATTCTGTCGGGCTGGCGCGGCTTTTACACCTGGTTGGGGCGGCAAGGGCTGGTGGCGAGCAACCCGGTACGGGATGTGCGCGCGCCCAAGGTCGGCAAGCCGCTGCCCAAGGCCTTGCGGGTCGACGAAGCCGTGCAACTGGCCAGTTTCACCCGCGACGGCGGCGACCCCTGGCTGGAAGCGCGCGACGCCGCCGTGGTCGAGTTGCTCTATGGCGGCGGCCTGCGCGTGGGCGAGTTGACCGGGCTGGACCTGCTGGCGGGTCCGGCGGCCCGCGGCTGGGTCGATTTGCAGGCGGGCGAGGCCCATGTGCTGGGCAAGGGCGGCAAGCGCCGCAGCGTGCCGATCGGGCGCAAGGCGGTCGAGGCGCTGATGCATTGGTTGGCGCTGCGCGCTCAGGTGCTGAGCCGGGCGCGGCCGGGCGCGGGCGCCGCCCCGGCGGCCTTGTTCATTGGCCGCAACGGCACCCGCCTGACGGCCCAGTCGATCTGGCAGCGCCTGCGCCAACGCAGCGGGCAAGCCGGACTGGCCACGCCGGTGCACCCGCACATGCTGCGCCATTCGTTTGCCAGCCACCTGCTGCAATCCAGCAGTGATTTGCGCGCGGTGCAGGAGTTGCTGGGCCACGCCAACATCAGCACCACGCAGGTCTACAC
>JAKFXU010000137.1 GCA_021731215.1 Rhodoferax sp. | reverse complement strand
GGCCAAGGTCGCCTCAAACTGCGATTTGGCCGACTGATAAGCGGCATCAAAGCCGCGCGCCGACTGGTACAGCTCGACCAGGCTTTGCGCCTGCACCGGCAGCGTCAGCGCAGCGCCGACCGCCACAAACAGGGGTAACAGGCGAAATGTTTTCATGGGGGGGCCTCGGTGTAATGGGCAGGGGCAATGGGGGCTGGCAAGGTGGGTCGTTGGAAACGCTCACGCTCAATAGCGCGCAATGCTCGGATCCAGCTCGGACGACCAGGCGTTGATGCCCCCCGCAATATTGGCCACGTGGGCAAAGCCCCGGCCGCGCAAGAATGCCGCCACCTGCATGCTGCGCGCGCCATGGTGGCACAGGCAGGCCACCGGCCGCGCCGGGTCGAGCTCATGCAGCCGCGGCGCAAGCACGCCTATCGGAATGCTGAGCAAGGCAAAGCCATCGGCCTTGACGCTGGCGACCCGCAATTCGGCCGGCTCGCGCACATCGAGCACGATCGGCTCACCGTGGGTACGGGCTGAGGCCAGCCAGTCAGACAATTGAGCGGGGCGGACTTGGGCAATCATGGGCTCAGAATTGAAAATGGGAGGGTTCGGGGAAATTGAGCAGACGCGGCGCCACCGTGTCCCAGGGCTGGCTGGTTTTGAACTCGGTTTCGCCGCAGCGGGTGACGATGGTGGCGCGCATCACGGGCTCGTTACCCACGATCGCCACCAGCCGCCCGCCCGGTTTGAGGTGCGCCAGCAGCGCGGGCGGCACTTCAGCCACCGAGCCGCTGAGCATGATGACGTCGAACGGGCCTTCCGCCGGGGCGCCCTTGGCGCCGTCGAACTGGCGCACTTCGGCATTATGGATGCCGGCCTTTTGCAGCTTGGCACGCGCCATTTGCGCCAGTTCCGGGTCGATCTCCAGCGAAATCACGCGCTGGGCCCGGTGCGCCAGCAGGGCCGCCATGTAGCCGGAGCCGGCACCGATTTCCAGCACCTTCTCGTGTTTGTGCACTGCGGCGTCCTGCAGCAGCCGGGCTTCGACCCGCGGCGCCAGCATGCACTGGCCGTGGCCCAGGGGAATTTCCATATCGGCAAACGCCAGCGCCCGGTAAGCCAGGGGCACGAAATCTTCGCGTTTGACCACCGACAGCAGTTGCAGCACGTCGGTATCGGCCACGTCCCAGGGGCGGATTTGTTGTTCAATCATGTTGAAGCGGGCTTGTTCTAAATTCATTGAGGTACTCCAGGGGGTATGTTAACCGATTCTGCAAAATTTTACCCGGTGGCGCTTGTGGTCGCGCCCCAGCGGCGGCGCAGCCATTGCGCCAGGTCATCCAGGTAGCAGTACACCACCGGCACCACCACCAGCGTCAGCAGCGAAGAGGTGATGACACCGCCAATCACCGCCTGGCCCATCGGTGCGCGCTGCTCCGAGCCCTCGGTCAAGGCAAAGGCGAGCGGCATCATGCCGAAAATCATGGCCAGCGTGGTCATCAGAATCGGGCGCAGCCGCACCTTGGCCGCCAGCAGCAGCGCGGCATTGCGCGCCAGGCCGTCGACGCGGCGACCGTCGACGTCGATGCCGGGCTGGCGCGCGCGAATGGCAAAGTCGACCAGCAAAATCGCGTTCTTGGTGACCAGGCCCATCAGCATCACGACCCCGATCACGGAGAACATCGACAGCGTCGAGCCGAACATCAGCAGCGCCAGCACCACGCCGATCAGGGTCAGCGGCAGCGCCGTCATCAAGGCCAGCGGCTGCAAAAAGCTCTTGAACTGACTGGCCAGAATCATGTAGATGAACACGATCGCCAGCACCAGGGCGGTGATCGCATAGCCAAAGGACTCGGCCATGTTCTTGGTCGAGCCGCCAAACTGGTAGCGGTAGCCGCTCGGGAAGCTGATGCTCTCCAGGGCGCGCTTGATGTCGGTGGACACTTCACCGGCCGAGCGCGCCTGGACGTTGGCATTGACGGCCACTTCGCGCGTCAGGTCGCGCCGGTTGATCTGGTTCGGCCCGCTTGACTCGGTGACGGTGGCGATCTGGTTCAGGCGCACGATGCGCGCACTGCCGTCGGCGTTGCTGCCCAGCGTGAAGGGCAGGCGTTGCAGGTCCTGCGGGCTGTTGCGCGCTTGCGGCGCCAGGCGCACGTTGACGTCGTAGGTTTGATCATCGGGCGCGCGCCAGGTGCCCACCGTCTGGCCCGCCACCAGCGTGCGCAGGGCGCTGCCGATCTGCGCCATGCCCAGCCCGAGGTCGGACGCGGCGTCGCGCTTGACCACAATGTCGAGCGTCGGCTTGTTGGGTTTGACGCTGGAGTCCAGATCGACCAGGCCGGCAATCGGGCGGATCTTTTCCAGCACCAGCCGGGTCAGGCGTTCGAGTTCGCCCTGGTCTGGCCCCTGCAGCGAAAACTCGATCTGTTTTTGCCCGCCCACGGGATCGAGCAGGCCCACGTGGGTGAGCGTGATGCCGGGCACCTGCCGCAGGCGCTCGCGCAAGACTGCCGACAGCTCGTCGACACTGCGGCTGCGCTCCTTGCGGTCCACCAGCCGCACATAAATGCTGGCGTAGATCTTGCCGGCCGCCGCGCCGGTGTTGATGCTCGCCAGCGTGTAGCGCACTTCGGGCATCTCGCGCAGAATGCCCTCGACCTGGCGCGCCCGGGCCTCGGTGACTTCCAGCGATGAGCCCACCGGCGTGTAGAAATTGAGCGAGGTCTCGGAGAAGTCGGCCTTGGGCACAAACTCGGTGCCCAGCAGCGGCACCATCAAGATACTGGCGACGAAGATGGCCAGCGCCATGAACAGGGTTTTGAGTTTGTGCACCAGGGCCCAGCGCAGGATGCCCTGGTAGGCATCGATCAGCAGCTCGGTGGCGTGGTCGAACCAGCCGGTGACGCGGCCGATGGTCCGGTCGTACAGCGTGACCGGCCGCCAGGGCTGGCCGTCGGGCCCGAGGCCGTGGCGCTTGTGGGCCTCGATGCTGGGGTCGTGCCAGATGCTCGACAGCATCGGATCGAGCGTGAAGCTGACAAACATGGAGATCAGCACGGCGGCCACGATGGTGATGCCGAACTCATGGAAGAACTTGCCGATGATGCCGCCCATGAAGCCGATTGGCATGAACACGGCCACGATCGACAGCGTGGTGGCCAGCACCGCCAGGCCAATTTCCTGGGTGCCGTCGAGTGCGGCCAGAAACGATTTCTTGCCCATTTGCACGTGGCGCACGATGTTCTCGCGCACCACGATCGCGTCGTCGATCAGCAGGCCGACGCACAGGCTCAGTGCCATCAGCGTGATCATGTTGATGGTGAAGCCGAACAGGTTCATGAACAGGAAGGTCCCGATCAGCGCAATCGGCAGCGTCAGCCCGGTAATGACGGTGGAGCGCCAGGAGTTGAGGAACAGGAACACGATCAGGATGGTCAGCAGCGCCCCCTCCAACAGGGTGCGGCGCACGTTGTCCACCGCCACCCGGATCTGGCGCGAGCCGTCGGTCACCGCCTCCAGCCGCACGCCCGGGGGCAATTGGGTCTTTATTTCGGCCAGGGTCTTGACCAGGCCGTCGATCACGGCAATGGTGTTTTCGTCCTGTGCTTTCTGCACGCTCAGTAACAGCGTGCGCTGGCCGTTGTAGAGCGCCAGGCTGTCGGTTTCCTGGGCGCCGTCGAGCACCTGGGCAAGCTGCTCGACCCGGATCGGCGCGCCGTTCTTGCGCGCCACAATGATCCGGCCAAAGTCCTCCGGGCGCTGCATGCGGGCGTCAATCTGCACTACCCGCTCCTGTTCGCGCGAGCGGATGGCGCCCACCGGCAGATCCTGGTTTTCATTGCGCACGGCAGTGGCCACCTGCTCGGGCGTGACGCCAAAGGCTTCCAACGCCTGCGGGTTGAGGTAGATGTTGATTTCCCGCTTGGCCCCGCCCACCACGGTGACCGATCCGACGCCGCGCACATTCTCCAGGCGTTTTTTCAGCGTCTGGTCGGCCCAGTTGGTCAGTTCGACGGCATTGAGTGGCCGCGCCGGCGCGCCGGCAGTGGCAAGCGTGGGGGCGACGTTGTGCGCCGCGCTGGACCGCTCCAAGCAAGCACGCGCCCCCTCGGGGGGCAGCGCAGCACACGCAGTGGCAAGCGTGGGGGCATCATCAGGCAGTACCGCCACCGACCAGACCGAGCGGCTAGCCGGGTCGAAGCGCAACACGCGCGGCTCCTTGACCTCGGTGCGCAGGCCGGGGCGCAGCAGCGCCACTTTTTCGCGTACGTCGTCGGCCGCCTTGCGCCCGTTGATGTGCAACTGGAATTCGATGATGACAACCGACTGATTCTCATAACTGCGCGAGGTCAGGGCATTGATGCCGGCAATGGTGTTGACGCCTTCCTCGATTTTTTTGGTCACCTCGCTCTCGACGATCTCGGGTGAAGCGCCGGGGTAATCGGTGCTGACCACCACCACCGGGAAGTCGATGGTGGGAAACTGGTCGACCTGCAAGCGCTGGTAGGAGAACAGGCCCAGCACCACGATGGCCAGCATGACCATGGTGGCAAACACGGGGTTGTTGAGACTGACGCGGGTGAACCACATGGCTCAGGGGCTCGCCGGCGTCAATTTCACGGCGCTGCCCGGGCGCAGGGTGCCGACCGTGCCGGCGATCAGGGTGGCGTGCTCCGGCACTCCTTGGATGGCGACCATGGTCTGCCCGTCGAGCTCGCCGCGCGCGCCCAGTTCAACCGTCTGGTGCAGCACCTGCTGCTGGCTCACCAGTTGCACATAGGGTTGCGGTTTGTCGGTGCGCACCGCGCTCAGGGGCACCGCCAGGGCTTGCAGGCGTCCGGTGCCCAGCGTGCCCTGGGCGAACAGGCCCTGGCGCAGGCCGGGGGCGGCGTCCAGCGCCAGGTAAA
>JAKFXU010000139.1 GCA_021731215.1 Rhodoferax sp. | reverse complement strand
TACCTTAAATGAACCAGAAATTTATGCCATTGAATCATTTTTATGGGGAAATTGGCCTCCACAAAAAATAAATCTTTGGCAATATTTAAAAGTTACCAATAACTTAATAAAAACCCATAAAAAAGCCCGCAGCAGCGGGCTTTTTTACTTGATGCGCCCGGCAGGGCGCTGAAAAGCTTACTTGAGCGACAAAACCCAGGCTGCCAGTTTCTTGGCATCGGCGTCGTTGACCTGGGGGTTGGCCGGCATCGGAATAGCACCCCAAACGCCCGTGCTACCTTTGGTGATATGGAGGGCCAGCGTGGCCGCTGCATCTTTTTGGGTGGCATACTTCTTGGCCACATCTTTGTAAGACGGGCCAACCAATTTGGTCTCCACTGCATGGCAAGCCATGCAGTTGTTCTTAGTGGCAAGCGCTAGATCGGCGAATGCGGGAGCAGCCATGGAAGCTGCAGCAACGAAAGCAAAGAGAACACGTTTCATCATTTTCCTCATGGGTTGGTTTACAGTCAAACAACGCGATTGTAGCGAAACGGTTGACCGGAATGGCAGGTTGACGATTCAAAAGTGTAAGGAGAAGAATATGTATTTACTGGGACTTGGACTGGTCTTGCTGTTCATGAAATATTTTGAAATAGTGCCGGTGGCAGCCTGGGACTGGTGGCTGGTGCTGGCGCCATTTGCTTTGGCGGTGCTCTGGTGGGCCTGGGCCGATTGGTCCGGCTACACCAAAAAGAAAGCCATGGAGCGCGAAGATGCGCGCCGGCGAGCGCGGCTTGACCGCAACCGCGAGAACCTGGGCACCTTGCCTAAAAACAAACGACGTTGACGGACCCCTAAAAAAAGCCCGGCTGACATCGCCAGCCGGACTTTTTTGCTCCGTCAATTCGTCAATAATTGTCAAGCACCGCGCCCTTGCTGGCGCAGGCCGCATTGTTGATGAATTTGGCCTGTACGCCGCGCGTGTAGCGGGGTGCCGGAGCCTTCCAGGTTGCCCGGCGTTGGGCAATTTCGGCCTCGCTCACGTTGAGTTGCAGCAACAACTGGCGTGCGTCGATGGTGATCGAGTCGCCGTCATGAATCAGGGCGATCGTGCCGCCCACGGCCGCCTCTGGCGCCACGTGGCCTACCACCATGCCCCAGGTGCCGCCGGAGAAGCGTCCGTCGGTGATTAGGCCCACGCTTTCGCCCAGCCCCTGGCCAACCAGCGCGCCAGTCGGGGCCAGCATCTCCGGCATACCGGGGCCGCCCTTGGGGCCGAGGTAGCGCAGCACCATCACGTCGCCCGCCACGATCTTGCCTGCCAGAATGGCGGCCAGCGCGGACTGTTCGTCATCAAAGACGCGGGCCGGGCCGGTCATCACGGGATTTTTCAGGCCCGTGATTTTGGCCACGCAGCCGTCGGGGGAGAGATTGCCTTTGAGAATGGCCAGATGGCCCTGGGCGTACATCGGGTTGTTGATGGGACGGATCACGTCCTGGTCGGCACGCGGTGCATCCGGCACGTCTTTCAGTATTTGCGCAATGGTCTGGCCGCTGATGGTGATGCAGTCGCCGTGCAACAGCCCGGCTTGCAGCAGCATCTTCATCACTTGTGGAATGCCGCCGGCGCGGTGCAGGTCAATGGCGAGGTACTGGCCGCTGGGTTTGAGGTCGCACAGCACGGGCGTTTTCTTGCGCACCATTTCAAAGTCGTCGATGCTCCACTGCACACCGGCGGTGTGCGCAATCGCCAGGAAATGCAGTACGGCATTGGTCGAGCCGCCGATGGCCATGATGACGGCCACCGCGTTCTCGATGGCCTTGCGCGTCACGATGTCGCGCGGCTTAATGTCGTGTCTGATGGCCTCGATCAGCACGCGCGCCGATTCCTTGGTTGAGGCAATTTTTTCGCCTTCCTCATTGGCCATGGTGGAAGAGTAGGGCAGCGACATGCCCAGCGCCTCGAACGCGCTGGACATGGTGTTGGCGGTGTACATGCCGCCGCACGAGCCGGTGCCCGGAATGGCCCGTTTCTCGATTTCGAGCAGGTCATGGTCGCTGAGCTTGCCGGCGGCGTTTTCACCCACCGCTTCGAACACGCTGACGATATTCAATTCTTTGCCCTGGTAGTGGCCGGGCAATATGGTGCCACCGTAGACATAGATGGAGGGCACATTGGCGCGCAACATGCCCATCAGGCCGCCGGGCATGTTCTTGTCGCAGCCGCCAATCACCAGCACGCCGTCCATGTACTGGCCCTGCACGCAGGTCTCGATGCAGTCGGAGATGACTTCACGGCTGACCAGCGAGTACTTCATGCCCTCGGTGCCCATCGCCATGCCGTCAGAGATGGTGGGTACACCGAACATCTGGGCGTTGCCACCGGCTTCCTCGATGCCATGCACGGCGGCATCGGCCAGCTTTTGCAGGCCCGAGTTGCAGGGCGTGATGGTGCTGTGGCCGTTGGCCACTCCCACCATCGGTTTCTTGAAATCGCCCTCCTCGTAGCCCATGCCGTAGTACATGGAGCGGTTCGGTGCGCGCGACTTGCCCTCGGTGATGTTTTTGCTGCGCAGGTTCAGGATGATGGGTTGGATGTCCATGAGAGCTCTCTTGTGATGGGTTGGTGGTTTTCAGATCGGTGTAGACGCCGGGGTGGTGAGTAGCGCAGTCTATTTTACGGACCACGGTGGTCACCGGTCTAACTTTCGGTGATCGCCCCGCAGCCAACTCGCCTTGGTCAATTCCCGATACTGACAGTCTCTTGCCCAACGGCACGTTTGACCTGGACCAGGCGCCGCCTGCATCGGGTGCGATTCAAACTGATGTGGCGGCGTCAGGCTCGCTTGCTCTGTTGTTCACCGTTGGCGTTTCTCGGGGCGTTGCAAATGGGCAACTGCTTCCACACAAAAAGACGCTGATGGCCAAATGAATCCCTAAATTTATGCCACTTCAGCCCCTCTCGCCCCGCCGGGCGCAAGAGGGGAGCTCCATGTGGGCGCGTGTTGGAAGGTGGAGCGTGCCGCTTCACGGCTTGGATCGCAGGTGTTGGTGGTTCGTAGGGTGGGCAAAGCGCAGCGTGCCCACGGACGCACATTCCAGGATGTAGCACTCGCCTGCTCACTGCCGTGGCGGCTGACACCGGTGGGCACGCTGCGCTTTGCCCACCCTACACGGTTCCTCAACGCGGCACGTGTACTTCATCCCTTCAAACACCAGACCCAATGTGGCAGTTAGCTCCCTCTCGCCCGGCGGGGCGAGGGTTGGGGAGAGTGGGGGAGAAACCCCGAGCAATAGAAAACCAGCAGAACACGCCACCTCAGTTTGAATCGTACCCGCCTGCATCCTGCTTGCATAAATCCGCCTGAAGCGGAGTAAGCTTTGAATTTTTTTCCAACAGGGCTGAATCATGGATCAGGTGGAATGCGTCGTCATCGGCGCCGGTGTCGTGGGGCTGGCGGTGGCGCGCGCGCTTGCCTTGGCCGGGCGCGAGGTCCTGGTGCTGGAGGCGGCAGCCACCATTGGCACCGGCACCAGTTCGCGCAACAGCGAGGTGATTCATGCCGGCATCTATTACGCCGCAGGCTCTCTGAAGGCGCGCCTGTGTGTGCAGGGCAAGGGTTTGCTGTACGCCTATTGTGCCCAACGGGGCATCGGCCACCGGCGTTGCGGCAAGCTGATTGTGGCAACAGCGCCGCAGCAACTGGCGCAGTTGCCGGGCATGATCGAGAGCGCTGTGCGCAATAGCGTCAACGACCTGATGCTGCTGAGCGGCGATGAAGCACGCGCGTTGGAGCCCAAGTTGGCGTGCGTGGGCGCGCTTTACTCGCCCAGCACCGGCATTGTGGACAGCCATGCCCTGATGCTGGCGCTGCAGGGCGATATCGAGAATGCCGGTGGCATGGTGGTGCTGAATTCGGCTTTGGCCCAGGCTGAGTGTGCGCAGTCAGCCATGCATTTAATAGCTGCGGATGGCACTCACCTGCAGGCCAAAATCGTGGTGAACGCCGCAGGCTTGCAGGCCCCGGCGCTGGCCGCACGCTTCACCGGCCTGGAGCCGCGCCATGTGCCGCGCGCCTATTTTGCCAAGGGCAATTACTTCACTCTTGCAAGTCGCGCGCCCTTTAGTCATTTGATCTACCCGCTGCCGCAAGCCGCCGGCCTGGGCGTGCACTTCACGCTCGATCTGGGGGGGCAGGCCAAGTTCGGTCCGGACGTGCAATGGGTTAGTTCGCCGGATGATCTGGTGGTGGAGCCGGCGCGCGGCGCTGCGTTTTATGCCGAGGTGCGCAAGTATTGGCCAGCGCTGCCAGACGGCGCCTTGATTCCAGGCTACGCCGGGATTCGCTCCAAAATTCACGGCCCCGATGAGGCCGCCGCTGATTTTCTGATTCAGGGCCCGGCCGACCACGGCGTGGCGGGCCTGGTCAACCTGTTTGGCATTGAATCGCCCGGCTTGACCAGTGCGCTGGCGATTGGGGACTATGTGGCGGACCTGCTTTTGCACGGCGCCCCGGCCACCGGTACGCGTTGACAGGGTTAGCAGGTCTTTTTGATCAATTCAGCGGCCTGTTTCACCAGTGCCGGCCCTTTGTAAATCAGGCCGGTATAGAGCTGCACCACATCGGCGCCAGCCCTGATTTTGCTCACTGCATCGTCCGCACTCATGACGCCGCCCACGCCAATGATGGGAAACCCCGGGCCCAAGGCGCTGCGCAGTTGCGCGATGACGCGGTTGCTCATCGCCAGCACCGGGGCGCCGGACAGGCCACCGGCCTCGTCGGCATGCGCAAGGCCCTGGACGGCGTCCCGGCTCAGCGTGGTGTTGGTGGCGATCACGCCGTCCATGGCATGGCGCTTGAGTAAAGCGGCAATCGCAGTGACCTGAGCTTGATCGAGGTCGGGCGCGATTTTCACAAATAGC
>JAKFXU010000491.1 GCA_021731215.1 Rhodoferax sp. | reverse complement strand
AGGCGAACACCCTTGATGGGGGTCTTGGCGCCGATTTGATGCAAGGTGGTCGTGGCAACGACAGCTACATCGTCGATAACCTGGGGGACCAGGTGCTTGAGCAAGCCGACGAAGGTTCAGACACGGTTCGTTCGTCCATCGACTACACACTCACGGCCAACGTGGAAAACCTCATCCTCACGGGAGAAGCGAGCAGAGCCACAGGCAACGCGCTGGACAACACACTCACCGCCAACGATCTTGGCAACACCCTCAGCGGCCTGGCCGGCAACGACCAGTTGGTGGGCGGCGCCGGTGCCGACACCCTGCTCGGTGGCGCGGGCGACGACAGCCTCGCGGGCAACGCCGGCGCTGACCTGCTCGATGGCGGCACGGGAGCTGACCTGATGGCCGGTGGCCTGGGCGATGACAGGTACATCGTGGACGATGCCGGTGACCTGGTGGTGGAATTTTTCAATGAAGGCTATGACCAGGTCACGGCCTCGATCAATTACGTGCTGCCTGAGCATGTGGAACAACTCGTTCTTAGTGGCAGCGCCATCCGCGGATCCGGTAATGGGCTCGACAACCTGATTGTCGGCAATGCGCAAGCCAATATTCTGGACGGTGGTTCGGGGGCAGACCGAATGGCTGGTGGTACAGGAGATGACCGTTACTGGGTTGACAATTCCTCCGATGCCGTGGAGGAGGCGGACAACGCTGGCAACGATACAGTCTATGCAGCGGTCAACTATGGTCTGGCGGCAGCCGTTGAGAACATCGTTCTGATTGGTGAGGCGGACTTCGCGCTCGGCAACGGCCTCGATAACGTCATGGTGGGCAACAGCCGGGCGAATCGGCTTGAAGCCGGCGCCGGCAACGATTTGTTCGCGGGCGGGCTCGGCGACGACGTGTTGTTGGACGGGGCCGGCAATGACACCTATCTCTGGAATCAGGGCGATGGTCGCGACACCGTGGTTGACGCATCAGGGATCGACTCGGTTCGATTCGGCGAAGGTATTTCGCTGGACAGCATTTCGGCCCGGGAATATACCCTCGGCGGCGAGCGTCGGGTCTTCATCAGCATTCTCGATGCCAATGGAGAAGAACAGCCGGATCAGGGCATTGACTATGCATTGACCGCAACAACGGTTTCAAAGACGGTCTACGACAAGAAAGGCCAACCCATAGGCGCCGTTTCCGAGACGGTGTACACCTCCCCGATCGAGTTTTTCGTGCTCTCAGACGGCAGTGTGTTTTCTCTAGAGCAACTCAAGCCGGCACAAATCTGGACAACGGGAACGAACAAAAACGATACGTTAATCGGCAGCCGTGCGGACGACCGGATGGACGCAGGCAGTGGCGACGACAAGGTGTATGGGCGCACCGGCAATGACATTCTTGTAGGCGGCAACCGGAAGGACCGGCTGTTTGGCGAAGGCGGCCATGACGAATTGTGGGGAGGAAACGATGACGACTACCTGCAAGGCGGCACCGGCAACGACTTGCTGATGGGGGAGAACGGCCGCGATATTTTGTTGGGCGGCGCGGGCCACGACATGCTCTACGGTGGCAACGACAGCGATCTGCTGGCTGCTGGAGCGGGGAATGATCTGATCGATGGCGGCAACGGCACCGATGTGATCGTCGCAGGTGATGGCGACGACACCATTGCAGCCGGTAACGACAATGATTTCATCGATGCCGGCGCCGGCAGTGACATGATTGATGCCGGTAACGGGAACGACTTCATCGTGGGCGGCAAAGGCGATGACACGCTGTATGCCGGCCATGGCAACGATGTCATTGCGTTCAACCGCGGAGACGGTGCCGATACGATCCTCAACCAGGACTGGCAGCAAGACACGCTCAGCCTGGGCGGGGGTATTCGGTACGCCGATATCACTTTGGCCAAGTCTGGCAGTGACCTGATCCTTGGCCTAGGCCTTGGTGACAAAATTACTCTAAAGGGTTGGTATGAGGGGAGTTTGGGCCAAAACAACCATGTGGCGCGCCTGCAGCTGGTAAGCGCCGCTGCGGGCGGCGACTACAACCCTGCCTCAGCGGATGCCTTGCTCAATGGCAAAGTGCTTGTGTTCGACTTCCAGGCCTTGGTGGGCCAATTTGACCAAGTGCGAGCAAGCGATGCCAGCTTGACGACATGGTCGGCAGAGCTGGGCATGCGTTCGGCGTACTTGTCAGGCAGTAACAGCCAGGCCATCGGTGGCGACCTCGCCTACCGCTATGCCACGCTCAATGACGCGAACTCGCAGTTCATCAGCTACGGCGACTTCGACTGGCAAGCGGTTCGGAATCAGATGAGCGACATGGGGGAAAATTTCAAATCACTGTCAACGTCAGCCCTGCCCTCGGTCAATCCATGGGCAGCGTTGCAGGCCGGTACCAGTTTGATTTTGGAGGAGTCTAGCGGCGCGTCTTTGCCGATCAACCTGCGTCCAGCCTTGTCACAGGATGAACTGCTCACCTTGGCCATGAACACGCAGCAACAGCTAACCGGGCAAAACCGGCCAAGTTGGAGCTAGGCCGAAAAGTGCGCCGACAATCCTCCGCCATGGCCCATGACGTCGCTGAGCTGGATCAGCAGGCCTGGGACTTCCGTCCCGACCTGCTGACCATTCAAAGAAGCCCTCCCACTGCCTGGCCGCGCGGGGTGTTGCTGTTGATCGTGGCCTTGATTGGACTGCTGATTCTTTGGGCCACCTTCGCCAAACTGGATGTGATTGCATCCGCGCAAGGGCGACTGGTGCCCCTGACTTTCACCAAGGTCGTGCAGCCGGCTGAATCTGGCGTCGTGGTGGAAATTTTTGTCAAAGACGGCGACACGGTACGTGCGGGACAGGTGCTGCTGCGTTTGGATGCCAGAGCCGCAACGGCGGAGTTTGACGGCCTGTCGCGCGATGTTGCGATCAAAAAGTTGACCTTGAGCCGGATCGAGGCCGAATTGGCTGAGCGACCCTTCCTCGCGCCCGCCAAGGCGCCGGCTGATATCGCCTTGCAAGTAGAGGCGCAGTTTCGGGCGCGCAGACAGTCGTATCTGGATGCACTTTCCCAAGAAGACGCGGCTTTGAGTAAATCCCGCGCCGACTTGATGAGCGCCGAACAGATCATGAGCAAGCTAAAGCAAACCTTGCCAATATTCAGGCAAAGCGCACAGGCTCACGAAAAGTTACTTGAGGACGGATTTATCGGTCAAGTCGCTGCCAATGACAAGAAAAGGGAACTGCTTGAAAGTGAGCAAAATTTGCGCGCACAAGAGGCGACGGTGCAAAGCCTGAAAGCGGTGATTGTGGGTATCGAGAGAAAGCAGACATCGTTGCGATCCAACTATCGCTCCCAACTAGAGAATGAACGCCTCGACACCGTGACGCTGCTCAACAGGAGCTCACAGGAACTCGATAAATCAGTCATAAAAAACGGGTTGCTGGAGGTCCGTTCGCCAACCGAGGGTGTCGTCAAAGATCTGACTGTCTCCGCCATCGGTGCAGTTGTAGGCGCCGGCAATGTATTGATGAACATCGTCCCCAAAGAAGAACCGGTGCAGGCAGAAGTGCTGCTGTCAAACGAGGATGTGGGTTTTGTGATCCTGGGTCAAAAGACCCACGTCAAGATTGCCGCCTACCCCTTTCAGAAATACGGGCTGCTCGAAGGCAAGGTGTCGCTGCTCAGTGCCGACTCGGCGGATCAACGCCAGCAGCAGCAAACCGGACAGCCGCAACTATCCTACAGAGCGTTGATTTCGATAGATCAGCAATCGCTTGCATCCCCCAGGGGCGGCACGCTCGAATTACAGCCTGGGATGCTGGTGACCGCCGAAATTCACCAGGGCCAACGCACAGTTCTCGAATATTTGCTCAGTCCGGTTCAGAAGGTCGCCTCGGAAGCAGCGCGCGAGCGCTAATGATCGATTTTGGCGCTGCGTGTTGCCGCCGACGCGATAGAGCCAGAATTCGGTGCCGTCTTTGATGCCCGGCGACAGGTCAGACGATGTCAATGGCGTGAATCGAGAAGTGGCCTTTGCGGCGGTCGGCAAAGTAGCGTTCCAGTGTTTCCTTGACGGTTCTGAACGCAATTTCGTCCCACGGAATCTCGTCTTGCGTAAACAGGCGAGCCTCCAGGGTCTCAAAGCCAGGCATGAAGGTGTCGCTCAGCAGGCGCGCCCGGTAAAACATGTGGACTTGCCCGACGCGGGCGACGTTGAGCAGCGTGAAAAAACCTTCCAGCTCGAACTGCGCCCCGGCTTCCTCCAGCGTTTCGCGCGCCGCCCCTTCGGCCACGGTTTCATCGAGTTCCATGAAGCCGGCCGGCAGCGTCCATTTGCCCCAGCGCGGTTCGATGTTGCGTTTGCACAGCAACACCTTGTCCTCCCAATAAGGCACGGTGCCCACCACGTTGAGCGGGTTTTCATAATGGACGGCGTGGCAGGCGGTGCAGACCGCACGCGCCTTGGTGTCGCCGTCATCCGGAATCCGGTAGATCACAGCGGCGCCGCAGTGTTGGCAGTGTTGAATCGGGCGGCGCAGCATGGGGTCCAGTGTAATTCCAGTAGCGTCCGGCGTGGCCCTCTACCTGACGGTGAGCGTGATGGGCTCGAGCCCCGATACGCCCCCCACCATGGTGTCGCCCGCTACTACCGCCGCCACGCCCTCGGGTGTGCCGGTGTAAATCAGGTCGCCCGGCTGCAAGGCCCACGCGGCTGACAGGTGTTCGATGGTCTCGGCAATGTTCCAGATCAGTTTGGATACATGGCTGCGCTGGCGCTCCTGTGCGTTCACCTGCAGATAGATCTCGGCCTTGGCGATATCGCCTGCTGCCGGCGCCGGGGTGATCGGGCCGATCGGTGCCGAGTGGTCAAACGCCTTGCCGATGCACCAGGGGCGGCCCTGTTTTTTCATCTCGTTTTGCAGGTCACGCCGGGTCATGTC
>JAKFXU010000370.1 GCA_021731215.1 Rhodoferax sp. | reverse complement strand
CGATTGAGCAGTTCGGTCAGGGCGTCGCGCTCGCCGTAGTCCAGCAGACCCTGAAAATTGAGGTAGAGCCGCAGCACGCCACTCACCAGGCGACGGGCCTCATCAGACAAGGGCGCGTTCGAGCCAATCTCCAGCACTGCGGCGACACCGGTACCACCGGCATGAGCGGCCAGCGGAAACACCGTGACGCTGGCGCCAGCGTTCGACTGCGCCACCTGACGCGATGCGGTGGCTTGCTGGCGCAGCGGATGATCGGACAAGCGGGGCAGCGACTCAAGTGGCGACCAGGCCGGGTCGCAGCTTGGCGTCAGTTGACCCGCCGCCAATCGAGCACAGGTCAGCCAGCGCTCATTGCCGGCGTCACCCACCAGGCGGCAGATCGCCACCGTTTGCGGTTGCAGCAGGTCATTGATGGTGCCGACCAGGGCGATGTCGAGCGCGTCGCGGTCGCGCAGCGCGGTCAGATCGGCCAGTTTATCGACGAGGTGTGACATGGGCGAAGTTTATCTGCTTGGCCCCATGTAGATATCGACTGGCGCCAGACCCTCAGGCCAGCAGCGCCTGGGCGAACTCGCGGGCATTGAAAGTTTCCAGGTCTTCGAGTTGCTCGCCGACCCCGATGAAGTAAACCGGCACCGGGTGCTCGCGTGCAATCGCGGCCAGCACGCCGCCCTTGGCGGTGCCGTCGAGCTTGGTGACGATCAGGCCGGTGAGTTGCAGCGCGTCGTCAAACGCTTTCACCTGGGTCAGCGCGTTTTGCCCGGTGTTGCCGTCAATCACCAGCAGCACTTCATGCGGTGGCAAGTTAGCCCCCACGCTTGTCACTGCCCCGGGATCGGCCTTGGCCGATAACGCATGTGCTGCGCTGCCCCCCTGGGGGGCTGTGTCGCCTTGGGGCGGCCCGGCGACGACACGGGCATCGGCATCACCTGCCTTTTGGATCACCCGCTTGATTTTGCGCAGTTCTTCCATCAGGTGCAACTGGGTTGGCAGCCGGCCCGCCGTATCCACCAGCACCACGTCCTTGCCGCGCGCCTTGCCCGCGCTGACGGCATCAAAACTGACGGCCGCCGGGTCGCCGCCGGCCTGGCTGATGACCTCCACCGTAGTGCGCTCGGCCCAGACGCTGAGCTGCTCGCGCGCGGCGGCGCGAAACGTGTCGGCGGCCGCCAGCAACACGCTGGCGCCCTCGCTGGCAAGATGGTGCGTGAGTTTGCCGATCGAGGTGGTTTTGCCGGCGCCATTGACGCCGGCCACCATGATGACGGTCGGCTTGTGCGGCCCGATCACCAGCGGTTTTTCCAGCGGCGCCAACAGGCTGGTGAGGGATTCGACCAGCAGTTGCTTGACCGCCGCCGGGTCGGTGGTCTTGCTGTCCTTGACCCGGCGCTTGAGGTCATCGAGCAGATACTGGGTGGCCCGCACGCCGCTGTCGGCCATCAGCAGGGCCGCTTCCAGGTCTTCGTACAGGGCGTCGTCAATCTTGGTGCCGGTGAAGACGGTGGCAATGCTGGCGCCGGTCCTGCGCAGGCCGAGCTTGAGCTTGTCAAGCCAGCTTTTTCGCTCCGCCGTGACGGGGACCAGCGCCGCCACAGTGGCTTCGGCCAGCGGGATTTGCGGCGGCGACGCCACGCCAGCAACGGGCGCTGGCGCAATCGCGTCTGCCGCCGGCGACGTGCCGGGAGCGGGTTTCTTTTTGAAAAAACTGAACATGGGATGGCTTCTTAGAATCACACCATTCTATGAAACGCCCCATGAATCGATCCATACCCCGCCTGCTGCCCCTGTTTTACCTCTGTCTGTTGTGGCTGCTGGGCCCTGCGGCCCTGGCCCAAACCGCGCCCAAGGTTGAACAATTCACCCTGCCCAATGGCCTGACGCTGATCGTCAAACCCGATCGACGCGCACCCACGGCGGTTCACATGCTGTGGGTCAAAGTGGGCTCGATGGACGAAGTCGACGGCAGCTCGGGCGTGGCCCATGTGCTGGAGCACATGCTGTTCAAGGGCACGCCCGACCTGAAGCCGGGCGAGTTCTCGCGCCGGGTGGCAGCGCTCGGTGGGCGCGAGAACGCCTTCACCGGCAAGGACTACACCGGCTACTACCAGCAGATTCCGGCCAATCGGCTGGAAGACGTGATGCAACTCGAAGCGGATCGCTTCGCCAACAACCAGTGGCCCGATGAAGAGTTCGCCAAAGAGCTTGAAGTGGTCAAGGAAGAGCGCCGCCTGCGCACCGAAGACAACCCTCGGTCCCTGCTGCATGAAGCCTTGAACGCGACGGTTTTTGTAGCGTCCCCGTATCGGCGGCCGATCGTGGGCTGGATGAGTGACCTGCAGGCCATGACGGCCGCTGACGCGCGCGACTTTTACCGGCGTTGGTATGTGCCCGCCAACGCCGTGGTGGTGGTGGCCGGCGATGTCGACGTGCAGCAGGTGCGCCGCCTGGCTGAAAAGTACTATGGCGTGTTGCCGGCACGGGCTGTGCCGCTGCGCAAGCCGCGCGAGGAGCCGGTGCAGGCCGGCATCCGGCGCCTGGATTTGAAGGCCCCGGCCGAGCAGGCCTATGTGGCGCTGGCGTTCAAGGTGCCCGGCCTTCGATCGCTGGATGGGACACAAACGGGTGATGCGGACGCGCTGGCGCTAACGGTACTGGCGGCGGTGCTCGACGGCTACAGCGGCGCCCGGCTGGACCGCGCGCTGACGCAAGGCGACAAACGGGTGGCCGACAGTGTGGGCGCCTACAACGGTTTGTGGGGGCGCGGGCCGCAACTGTTCATGCTGGAGGGCGTGCCGGCCCAGGGCCAGACCGTGCAGCAAGTGGAGACGGCGTTGCGCGAGCAGGTGGCCCGCATTGCACGCGAGGGCGTGACCGAGGCCGAACTGAGCCGCGTCAAGACCCAGTGGGTGGCGAGCGAGGTCTACAAGCTTGATTCGGTGTTCAACCAGGCGCGCGAGCTGGGCAGCAACTGGGTGCAGGGCCTGCCGCTGGATGCGGGCGAACAGTTGATAGCCCGCTTGCGCGCCGTCACGGCCGATCAGGTCAAGGCGGTGGCGGCCAAGTACTTTGGTGACGACCAGCTCACCGTGGCGGTGTTGCAGCCGCAGCCACTGGACCAAACCCGCAAGCCGCGCACGCCAGCGGCGGGCGCCAGGCACTGATCAGATATTCAAATCCAAGCCATGAACACTGTTAAAAAAATAGCTATTTACGCATTATTGACGGGGGCTGGCGGCCTTCTCTACTCACCTTCGACATTGGCCGGCATCCCGATCGAACACTGGACGCAAGCCTCGGGGATTCAGATCTTTCTGGTGCAGAGCCCGGCCATTCCGATGCTGGACGTGCAAATTGATTTCGATGCCGGCAGCCGCCGCGACCCGGCCGACCAGGCCGGGCTGGCCAGCGTCAGCGCCAGCATGACCTCCAAAGGGGTGCTGGCAGGTGCGGGCGACGGCGTGACCGAGCCCGCGCTGGATGAAAACGCCCTGAGCGAAGCCTGGGCCGATCTGGGTGCCTCGTTTGGAGCCAGTGCCAGCAGCGACCGCATCAGTTTTTCGCTGCGCTCGCTGACCTACCCGGATTTGTTGTCGAAAGCCACGCAACTGGCGGCCCGGCAACTGGGCGAGCCGGCTTTCCCGCAAGCCATCTGGCTGCGCGAGCGCGAGCGCCTGAACGCATCCATCAAAGAGGCCAACACCCGCCCGGCCACTTTGACGGCGCGCGCATTTGCGGCAGCGGTTTACGGCCAGCACCCCTACGGCTTTGAGATGACGGAGGCGACACTGGCGCGTATTGAGGTAAGCGACATGAAGGCGCTGTACCGCCGCCTGATTCTGCCATGCCGGGCCAAGGTGACGATGGTGGGCGCCGTCAACCGGGCCCAGGCCGACGACTTGGTGAGCCAATTGTTTTCCCGTCTGCCAGCCACGGCCAATGCGCCAGCCCCATGCCCGGCACTGCCCGCTGTGGCTGAGGTAAGGCCGCTGGACCAGGCGGCGGAACAACGCATTGCCTTCGACTCGGCGCAGGCCCACGTGCTGATCGGGCAGCCGGGCTTCAAGCGCGACGACCCGGACTTTTTCGCCCTCACGGTGGGCAACTATATTTTGGGTGGCGGCGGCTTCGTCTCGCGCCTGACCCATGAAGTGCGCGAACAGCGCGGCTTGAGCTACAGCGTGTACAGCTACTTCGCGCCCGGCCTGCACGCGGGTGCGTTCACCCTGGGCCTGCAAACCCGGCCCGACCAGGCCCAGCAGGCAGTGCAGGTGTCACGCGATGTGGTCGCGCAGTTTGTGGCCAAGGGCCCGACCGAGGCAGAACTCAAGGCCGCCAAGGACCACCTGATCGGCGGTTTCCCGCTGCTGCTTGACAGCAACCGCAAGCTGCTCGGCAACGTCGCCAACATCGCCTGGAACAAGCTGCCGCTGAACTACCTGGACACCTGGACGCAGCAGGTGCAGAAGGTGAGCGCGGCGGACATCAGGGCCGCATTCGCGCGCAAGCTGCAACCTGAAAAAATGGTGACCGTGGTGCTGGGCGGCGCGTCCTGACGGCTGGTCGCGTTGCCCCCCGAGGGGGCTTGCCTTGCTTGGGGCGGCCCGGCGCGGCGGCTAGCGTGCCGGTCAGGCCGTGATGGCCACCAGCACGCTGCAGGGCGCATGCTCGATCAGTGCTTTGGAGACCGAGCCGCGCCACCAGCGGGCGGCCCAGCTATCGAGGTGCTTGTGGCCCACCACGATCAGGTCGGCCGAAATTTTGCGGGCCTGTTTGGTGATCTCGTCGACGGTTTCACCGACCAGTACCTCGCCGGTGGCGACGTGGCCCGCGGCCGTGAGGCGGCGCACCCCCTCATCGAGCACGCCCTGCAGCGCCTGCTTTTCCTGCTCCATCAGGTTCGCGTCGTAAACGCCGCTGCCCATGCCCATCAAGTCCATGTGCAGC
>JAKFXU010000371.1 GCA_021731215.1 Rhodoferax sp. | reverse complement strand
GTCAGCTTCCGCGACAAGACGCAGGAGACCTCGTATCGCGTCGAGTTGCGCCGTTCCATGGCGGAAACCACCACTGGCGCCATCGCTTACATAAGAAGTGATCGCGATGGCTCGGATTTCCTGACCACCGTGCGCAATAACGGCACCGCTGGCAGCAACCTGATCGCGCCGCTGCACCTGGCTGACCGGCAGCGCGACAAGCTGCGTCTGTCGCTCAACTGGATGCCATCCGAGGAACTGTTCCTGCAGTTCATGGCCGATGACATGCGTGACGACTACGGTCAGCGAACGGCTGAAGCATTGGGCATCCGCGAGGGCGAGTCAAAAAATTATGCGATCGATGCCGCTTATGCGTTCTCGGACGCATGGCAGGTCAGTGCCTGGGCTTCTGTCAACGATAGCAGTTCCACTCAAGCATCACGGACTTCTGCCTCCCAGATTTGGGCCGCCAACCTGAGCAGTAAGACGAATGCGGTCGGCATTGGCATGCGGGGCAAGATCAGCTCCAAACTGGCCATCGGGGCCGACCTGAGCCACTCCGACATCAAGGATGAGTACCAGCAGCAGGCTATCACGGGTGCCGCGTTAACCTCATTGCCCAATGTAGCAACCCGGCTGACCAGCGTCAAATTGTTCGGAACATACACCGTGGACAAGCGCTCAAGTGTTCGCCTCGATTATGTTTTCGACCAATATAAAACCAATGACTGGACCTGGTCGACCTGGGCCTATACGGACGGCACCAGGCTAACTCAAAGCCCCAATCAGGCGGTTAACTTCGTTGGCGTTTCCTATATTTACAAGTTCCGGTAAGCTGCCAAGCGGGCAGGGTCGAAACCCTGCCCGCTTGCCCTTATGCTGCGCACATGCCATGTAAATTAAACAGGCCTACGTTGGCTTTCTGCATTTTCACACTTACGCGAGTCTGTTTTAATCAAGGTGCAACGCTGGCCGTCGCACCTTGATTTTTTTAAAAAATCTGACCATGCAACTTAATCGGTTCCCGCTGCGCGTGGGGCACCTCATGAGTCTGGCCTGGCTGCTCAGTGCCTGCCTGAGCCTACCCACCGTAGCCGCCACCGGCGCTGCGCCGTCCGCAAGCCCGGCACCGCCCCCCAAGCTCGACAACCCCACCTGCCTGACCTGCCACGACGGCAAAAAAGGCAAACTCGAAGTCCCCGGCACGGACGGCAAGCCGCGCGCGCTGCGCAGCGTGGCACCTGACAAGTTCGGCCAGGGCGTGCATGCGGACATGACTTGCGTGGCCTGCCACACCGACATCACGGACAGCCCCAAAAAGGGCCAATCACATAGCAAGGACAGCACCCAAAAGCTGAAGAAGGTCGATTGCGCCGGCTGCCACCAGGACCTGTGGGAGCAGGCCCAACAAGATGGCACCGCCAAAAACAAGCCGCGCCTGGGCGTGGTGGTCAAGAACATTGAGGCCTACAAGAAATCGTTCCACGCGCGCCCCAATGCCGATGACAAAAGCGTGCCCAATGCCTCGTGCGAAAACTGCCACGACTCGCACAGCTTCAACGTGCCGGCCCAGGGTACGCCTGAACATGCGCAGTGGCGTCTGGGCATCTCCACCAGTTGCGGCGAAAGCTGTCACGAGGAGCAGCTTGAGACCTTCACCGCATCGGTGCACGGCCAGGAGATTTTTGCCAAGCAGAACGCCAAATCGGCCACCTGCGCCGATTGCCACAGCGCTCATGCCGTGGGCAATACCTCGGCCGATCCTTTCAAGCTGACGATCACGGCCAGTTGCGGCACCTGTCACGAAGAAAACTTCAAGTCCTACAAGGCCACCTACCACGGCAAGATCACCACCCTGGGTTATGCCTACACCGCCAAGTGCTACGACTGCCACGGCAGCCATGAAATACTGAAAGCCGCCGACCCCGCGTCCATGGTCCATGCCGACAACCGCATGAAGACTTGCCGCGAGTGCCACAGCGGCAAGAAGGACCTGGCCGAGGCGCCGGCCGGCTATGCCAGCTTCCAGCCGCACGCCACCGTGGACGACTTTGAGCGCTACCCGCAGGTGTGGGTGGCCTGGCAAATCATGCTGCAACTGCTGGTGGGCACCTTTGCCTTCTTCTGGCTGCACACCGCGCTCTGGTTCTACCGCGAATTCAAGGAGCGCCAGCAGCGCCGCCAGCAGCCGCGCATCAAAACCGAGGCCCTGCCCGCGCACCTGCAGGGCAAGCACGTCAAACGCTTCAGCCTGACCTGGCGTGTCGCCCACCTGACCTTCGCGCTCAGTCTGATGGTGCTGACCCTGACCGGCATGCCGCTGTTCTACCCGGACGTGGCCTGGGCACCGTTCATCATGCAAGCGCTGGGCGGGCCGCAGATTGCGGGCCTGATCCACCGCGTCAGCGCCGTTATTTTTGCCGGCGTGTTCTTCTGGCATCTGTTCTACATGGGCTGGGGCATTGCACGCGATTGGAACAACTTCAAGTTTTTCGGCCCCAACTCGCTGATTCCGAACTGGCAGGACGGCCGGGACTTGATCGCCATGTTCAAGTGGTTCTTCGGCAAGGGCCCACGCCCGGTGTTCGAGCGCTGGACCTACTGGGAGAAGTTTGACTACTGGGCACCGTTCTGGGGCGTCACCATCATCGGCGTCAGCGGCCTGATCATGTGGCTGCCCAACGTGTTTGGCGCCTTCCTGCCGGGCTGGGTCTTCAACGTGGCGGCCATCTTCCACGGCGAAGAGGCGTTCCTGGCGGTGGTATTCCTGTTCACCGTGCACTTCTTCAACAACCACTTCCGGCCCGACAAGTTCCCGCTCGACGTGGTGATGTTCACCGGTACCTTCTCGCTGGAAGAGTTCAAGCACGAGCACGCACTGGAATACCAGCGTCTGGTGGACAATGGCAAGTTGGAGAAGCATCTGGTGGACGCTCCGTCGCTGGCCAAGCTGGCGGCCTCCAAAGTGCTGGGCTTCACCCTGATCACCGCCGGCCTGAGCTTGCTGACCCTGGTCGGAATCGGCTTCTTCACGGGTGGCTGAAAACGATAAGAATCAAATCACTGCGGTGACCGAAAGGCATACATGGAAATAGTCAATATCGATGTCGCCATCGTGGGCGCCGGCGGCGCCGGCTTGCGCGCGGCCATTGCGCTGGTCGAGGCCGATCCGACGCTGCGCATCGCGCTGATCTCCAAGGTCTACCCGATGCGCAGCCACACCTGCGCGGCCGAGGGCGGTGCGGCCGGCGTCATCAAGGCGGACGACAGCTTTGACCTGCACTTTGACGACACCGTGGGCGGTGGCGACTGGCTGTCCGATCAGGACTGCGTCGAGTATTTCGTGCAGGAAGCGCCCAAGGAATTGACCCAGCTTGAGCATTGGGGTTGCCCCTGGAACCGAGAAGCCGATGGCTCGGTGGCGGTGCGCCCGTTTGGCGGCATGAAGAAGCAGCGCACCTGGTTTGCCGCCGACAAATCGGGCTTTCACATTCTGCACACGCTGTTTCAAACCACGCTGCAGTACCCCACCATTAGCCGCTTTGACGAGTACTACGCACTCGACCTGCTGGTCGATGAGGGCCGCTGCCAGGGCCTGACCGCGATGGAAATGCGCAGCGGCATGATCAAGCAGTTCCACGCCAAGGCGGTCATTATCGCCGGCGGCGGTGCCGGGCGCATGTTTCCGTTCAGCACCAACGGCGCCATCAAGACCGGCGACGGCATGGCCATGGCTTACCGTGCCGGCGTGCCACTGAAGGACATGGAGTTTGTGCAGTACCACCCGACCGGTCTGCCCAATACCGGCAGCCTGCTGACCGAGGCCTGTCGCGGCGAAGGCGGCGTGCTGGTCAACAAAAACGGGCGGCGCTACCTGCAGGACTACGGCATGGGGCCGGAGACGCCGCTGGGCCAGCCGCAACTCAAGACCATGGAGCTGGGGCCGCGCGACCGTGTCAGCCAGGCCTATTGGCACGAACTGCAAAAGGGCAACACGGTCAGCACCCAGTGGGGCGAATGCGTGATGCTCGACATGCGCCACCTGGGCGAAAAGCACATCAACGAGCGTCTGCCGCTGGTGCGCGAGCTGGCCATTGCCTACCTGGGCGTGGACATCGTCAAAGACCCGGTGCCGATCCGCCCGGTGGTGCACTACATGATGGGCGGCATCTCCACCAACCTGAAGGCGGCGACGCCGCTGCCGGGCCTGTTTGCGGCCGGCGAATGCGCCTGCGTCAGCCTCAACGGCGCCAATCGACTGGGCTCGAACTCGCTGGTCGAGCTGCTGGTGTTCGGCAAGAGCGCGGCGCTGTCGGCGATCGAGCACATCGAGGGCCTGCCGCAGCCCAGCGCCAAGGCCCTGGAGACCCGCGCCGAGGAATCGCAGGCGCGCATCCGCGCGCTGTTCTCGCGCACCGATGGCACCGAATCGATGTCGGGCCTGCGCAAGGAAATGATGGACACGATGGAGAAAAACGCCGGCATCTACCGCGCCGAGGCCGGCCTGCAGGAAGCGGTCGACAAGATTGCAGAGTTGCGCCAGCGTTACCAGAAGGTGGTGCTCAACGACAAGAGCAACGTGTTCAACACCGACTTGTTTCAGGTGCTGGAGCTGGGCTCGATGCTGGAATGCGCCCAGGCGCTGACGGTGGGCGCACTGGCGCGCAAGGAGTCGCGCGGCGCGCACCAGCGCCTCGATTACGTGCAGCGCGACGACACCAACTATCTGCGCCACAGCATGGTCTATTACCAGGGTCTGGCGGCGCCGCAGGTGGACTACCTGGACGTGGTGATCACCAGGTCGCCGCCGGGCGTGCGCGACTATTCGGGAGAACACAAATGAAGGAACGGATGGTGCAACTCGAAGTGCTGCGCTACGACCCGGAGCAGGACGCCGAGCCGCATTTTCAGCGTTACGAAGTGCTGTGCAAGGAAGAGTGGGTGGTGCTCGACGCGCTCAACGCCGTCAA
>JAKFXU010000445.1 GCA_021731215.1 Rhodoferax sp. | reverse complement strand
CTTCAAGGCCAAGGCCAGCAAGGCCAAGCAGGCGCAAAGCCGCGTCAAGCAGCTCGAACGCATGGAAAAGATTGGCCCCGTGCTGGCCGAGGCGGACTTCACCTTCGAGTTCAAGGAACCCGCCAATCTGCCAAACCCGATGCTGGCTATCAGCGATGCGTCATTTGGCTATGTGGACGACGAGGGCGTGCCCACGACCATTCTCTCGGGCGTCAACCGCTCGGTGCTGGCGGGCCAGCGCATCGGCATTCTGGGTGCCAACGGCCAGGGCAAGTCCACGCTGGTCAAAACCATTGCCCGCACCATGAAGCCCCTGGGCGGCAGCGTGACCGAAGGCAAGGGCCTGAACATCGGCTACTTTGCCCAGCAGGAACTCGACGTGCTGCGCCCCAGCGAGAACCCGCTGGAGCACATGATCCGCCTGGCCAAGGAACTGGGCCCCGACGCCAAGCAACCCAGCCGCGAGCAGGACCTGCGCAGCTATCTGGGCACGTTCAACTTCACGGGCGACATGGTCAAACAGGCCGTGGGCACCATGAGCGGCGGCGAAAAGGCGCGCCTGGTGCTGGCGATGATCGTGTGGCAGCGCCCCAACCTGCTGCTGCTCGACGAGCCCACCAACCACCTCGACTTGGCGACCCGCGAGGCCCTGGCCATGGCGCTCAACGACTTCGACGGCACCGTCATGCTGGTCAGCCACGACCGTTCGCTGCTGCGCTCGGTCTGCGAAGACTTCTGGATGGTGGGCCGGGGTGTGGTGGGCCCGTTCGATGGCGATCTGGACGACTACCAGCGCTATCTGCTCGAAGAGTCCAAACGCCTTCGCGAAGAGGCACGTTTGGCAGAGCAAACCCAGCCCCCGGTGACAGCCGGGGCCTCTGCCAAGGCAGTTGCAGCGGCTGCACCCGCTGCTGTCGCCGCGCCCGGCCCTGCGCAGACATCCACCCCGCCGGCACCGCGGGATGGCCGTGAACAGCGCAAGCTGGACGCCCATGCGCGGCAGCAGCAGGCCGAAAAAACACGGCCGCTCAAGAAAGAGCTGGAACAGATCGACAAGCGCCTGGCTTTGCTGGCCACCGAGCGGGCAGCGCTGGAGCACAAACTCACGCAGACCCTGCCCCCAGCCGAGATCGCCGAATGCGGCCGCGCCCTGAAGGCGGGCCACGAAGAGACGGCGCAACTGGAAGAACGTTGGCTTGAAATTTCGACCGCGCTGGAAGAAATTTCGACTGCAGCGGTCAGCTAGAAATGTAATCGCATGTAATTGATTACATGATTTTTTGGGTTCTTTCGTTTATGCAGCATTGGTTTTTAGCTGCAATATTCATAGCGATTGCCACCCTGAATACCCGGGCACTTACGGTTGCATTTTTTTGCGAAACGCTGTCAACGGACCATTGATGGACCGCGTTGTTGGTACATCACAGGAGTTTTCCAGCATGAATACCACCGCAATCTTGTCCGCTTGGCCCGAAGACGAACGCGACCGCAAGCGCGCTCCCGCCCGCTTCTGAAGGCGTGGCTGCCCAGAGCAGCCCCTTGCGCCAAATCACGGATCCTCTCAACAAAAAACCCCGCATCGCGGGGTTTTTTGTCGTCCGGGGAAAGAGGTTGCAAAACCCGCTTCCCGATCCGCGGACCATCAGCCCATGTGGAGGCCGCCGTTGACCGAGAAATCCGCCCCGGTGGCGTAACCGCCCTCCTCCGAGGCCAGCCAGGCGATGATGGAGGCGATTTCACTGGGTTCACCCAGGCGTTTCACCGGCACGGTGGCAACGATCTTTTCCAGCACGTCGGGACGGATGGCCTTGACCATGTCCGTGCCGATGTAGCCCGGGCTCACGGTGTTGACCGTCACACCCTTGGTGGCCAGTTCCTGAGCCAGAGCCATCGAAAAGCCGTGCATGCCGGCCTTGGCAGCAGAGTAGTTGGTCTGGCCCGCCTGACCTTTTTCGCCGTTCACCGAGCTGATGTTGACAATGCGGCCCCAGCCTTTTTCCACCATGTCGGCCACCACCTGCTTGGTGACGTTGAACATGCTGTTCAGGTTGGTTTCGATCACAGCATCCCAGTCTTCGCGGGACATCTTGAGGAACATGCGGTCACGGGTGATACCGGCATTGTTCACCAGCACGTCAATCGTGCCGTGTTCGGCCTTGGTCTTGCTGAACGCCTCCACGGTCGAGTCCCAGTCGCCCACGTTGCCCACCGACGCATAGAAGGTGTAGCCGAGCGCCTTTTGTTCTGCCAGCCACTTGGCATGGTCACGGGTGGGGCCACATCCGGCAATGACCTTGAAGCCCTCCTTGTGCAGGCGTTGGCAAATGGCGGTGCCAATGCCACCCATCCCGCCGGTGACGTACGCAATTTTCTGGCTCATGTGATTTCTCCTTGTAAGTGGCTTGCTCGGCTACCACTTTAACGAAGAAACGCCGCGTTGCCGTGAAGGTAAACACTGAACCCCGCGCTTTTTGACGCAACATGCTGTGTCACGAGCCTGACACCCGGCGACGCTAAACGCGTGCACATCACCCGTGTTGGGGCGACAACGGCAGGGTCTCCCATCCGGGCTTGGCAAACAGATAACCCTGCTGATAGCGGATGCCCGTCGAGCGCAGGTAAGAAGACTCGGCCGCTGTCTCGATGCCCTCTGCGACGATGTCGATCGACAGTCGCTGGCACACCAGAGCAATGCCACACACAATGGCCTGGCGCACCGGGTCCTGGTCGATATTGCGGATGAGCTCCATGTCGATCTTGAGCACATGGGGCTGGAACTGCACCAGCATGTTCAGCCCGGCGTAGCCCGCGCCAAAATCGTCAATGGCAGTCATCAGCCCCTGGCGGCGGTACTCGTTGAAGATGGATTTCAGATGGGGGCCATTGGTGACCTGTTCGCCTTCAGTCACCTCGAACATGATGCGGTCGTGCGGAAACCGGAACTCCTTGGCGGCCTCCATCGTGGCCCGGATGCAGGTCTCGGCGCGGTACACGGCATTCGGCAGGAAGTTGATGCTCAGACGGCAGCCCGGCATCGCGGCCAGCCCCAGACGGGAAGCCAGTTCAATGGCCTTCACACGGCAGGCCTGGTCAAACCGGTAACGATTGCCGTCATCCACCCACGACAGCACGGTGCCAGCGGATTCGCCATCGACGCCCCGCACCAGCGCCTCGTAGGCAAATGGACGATCCAGTTCCAGGTCCATGATGGGCTGAAAGGCCATCGTGAAGTCGAACGGGAGCTGCGTCTTGTCACGACAAGATTGGCAGCCCACGGGTTCGAAGGGTTGGGCAAAGATGGTCGCTGTCATGGAGAAACATGGTAACGCATCATTACAAGGCAGCGGCCTCGCATTGCTACGCAGACCATATCCCCGGATGCGGCTCCTGCGACTACAGCACAAAGACCGCCACCGCCCCGGCCAGCCGGTCAGCCTGACCCTTGAGTGTTGCGGCAGCTGCAGCCGACTCCTCAACAAGTGCGGCATTTTGCTGCGTCATCTGGTCAAGCAGGCCGATGGACTGGTTGACCTGCGCTATGCCCGAAGACTGGTCTCGGGCTGCGGTGTGAATCTCACCCATCCTCGCGCTCACACGTTCGACCGATCCCACAATTTCGGCCATGGTCCGTCCGGCGTCATCAGCCAATTGCCCTCCCTGTGACGCCTTTTGCACTGAAGCGCTGATCAAGCCCGAGATCTCGCGCGCTGCTTGCGCTGAGCGCTGGGCCAGCCCGCGCACTTCCGTGGCCACCACCGCAAATCCGCGCCCCTGCTCGCCAGCACGCGCAGCCTCCACAGCCGCATTGAGGGCAAGGATGTTGGTCTGAAACGCAATGGAATCAATCACGCCCGTGATGTCGGCAATGCGGGCTGAGCCTTCGTTGATATCGCGCATGGTACGCACCACCTCGCCCACCACATCCCCACCGCGCCGGGCTACACCTGCCGCCGACACCGCCAGGGTATTGGCCTCAGCGGACGCAGCGGCTGTCTGGCCCACGGTGCCTGTCAACTGTTCCATGCTGGCAGAGGTGGCTTGCAAACTGCCGGCTGCATGTTCGGTGCGTACAGACAGGTCTTGCGCTCCGCTTGCGATTTCTTCGCACGCCACGGCCATACCGGCTGCGGCCTGCTGTACGGTGACAACCGTCTGGTGCATGCGCTCCAGGGCCTCTTTGAGGGCTCGCCCGCCGGGTGTGCGGACTACCAAGTGCGACATATCCAGGCGGATGCGATCGCCCTGCGCCAGCGAAGAGGTCAGGCGTCGCAGCTCAGTGGATTCCTGCACCGTGCGGCCCATCTTCACGGCCAGGACAACCTCCAGCACCGTCTGGATCACCACATACAGTGCGTGCAACATGACCTGTGCCAGGTTGGGGGAAGTGACGCAATACAGGCCAAACCCGGCCGCCTGAAGACGATCAAACACCACGTGGTGCACAGCAAACAACCCTGCCGCCCAGACGATGGGGCGCCAATCCAGGTACACCAGCAACAGCGCCAGCGTCACGAACACACCGAAATGGAACTCCAGCATCCCCCGGGCCAGCTGGATATGCAGGGCCACCAGGCTGACCTGCACAAACGACAACACCAGACGCGACGCCAGCGTGCCACGAGCCACCGCATACGCCACAGCAGCGATCGCCCCCAGCACCAGCACTGAGGTCAGCGCCAGCATCGATTCCACAAACTGCACGCCCAGCGCGATGGCTGCGAGCGAACTCAGTGCAATCGCAGCCAGGATGACACGGTCACCCAGCAAGGCGCCAGGGTCCGGACCACCAGACGGTTCCGAGAAATCCGCTGGGTGGGCAGAAAAAATAGACATTTAGAATCAATTTGTTACCAATATGGCTCAATCATAAACCATACGGTAATTTTTTGACTGCCTATTTATTTTTCTGACAGCGGGCAATAAAAAAGCTGCATGTCACTGCAGCTTCTTCGGTGCAACCGGT
>JAKFXU010000441.1 GCA_021731215.1 Rhodoferax sp. | reverse complement strand
CAGTGATTCGTAATCTGCAGACGATGGCGGAGTCCAGCCAGCGCTTGAGCGAGTCCACAAAAGCCACAGCACCCGATGTGCCGTGGCGTGCCATTTCAGGGTTTCGCAACATCATTGTTCATGATTATCTTGGTGTTGATCTTGATATGGTGTGGCAGGTTGTTTCATCAGATTTGCCATTGCTGCTGGCCGCATTATTGAAGATCAACGCAACCCCAATTTAAGTTCACATGAAAATTTTGATTACTGGCAGCAATGGTTTTATTGGAAAAAACCTGCAACTGCACCTCGCCGAGCGCAAAGATGTCGAGGTGGTTTGCTTTACCCGCAACCATGACGTGGCGGAACTGCCCCAGTTACTGCAAGGGGTGGACTGTGTGTTTCACCTGGCAGGCGTTAACCGCCCGCAAGACCCGCAGGAGTTTGTGTCGGGTAATGTGGATTTGACGCAGGCGCTGTGCCAGGCGGTTTGCGATGTTGCTGCTGCCACGGGCAAGAAGGTGCCCATCATTTACACCTCGTCTGCCCAGGCTGCGCGCGACAACCCCTATGGCCAGAGCAAGCGCGGGGCGGAGGACGCCTTGCTCGCCGTCGCACGCAGCCACCGGGTGCCGGTGCACATCTTTCGGCTGCCCAATGTGTTTGGCAAATGGTGCAAGCCCAACTACAACTCGGCGGTGGCCACGTTTTGCCACAACATTGCACGTGGCCTGCCCATCCAGGTCAATGACCCGGCCGCGCCCGTCACGCTGGTGTATGTCGACGATGTGATTGAACGCTTTGTGCAACTGATGGACGGCGCCGATGCCGCCGTGGATGCCGACGGCTTTGCCACCGTGGCGCCGCAATACAGCACCACCGTGGGCGAGCTGGCGCGGCAGATTCAGGCTTTCAAGGACAGCCGCGCCACGCTGATGACCGAGCGCGTGGGCGCCGGGCTGGTGCGGGCGCTCTATGCCACCTATGTGAGCTACCTGCCGGTGGAGTCGTTTGCCTACACCGTGCCGCAGCATGCCGACCCGCGCGGGGTGTTCGTGGAGGTCCTCAAGACGCCCGATACCGGGCAGTTTTCTTACTTCACGGCGCATCCCGGCGTGACACGGGGTGGCCACTACCACCACAGCAAGACCGAGAAGTTCCTGGTCATCAAGGGCCAGGCCCGCTTCAAGTTCAGGCACATGCAAACCGGCCAGGCGCATGAGCTGGTCACCACCGGCGACCAGCCCGAGATTGTGGAAACCGTGCCCGGCTGGACGCATGACATCACCAACATCGGCGCCATCGAGATGATCGTGATGCTGTGGGCTAATGAGGTGTTTGACCGGGCCCGGCCTGATACCTTTGCTTGCCCGCTGTGAGGGGGATGGATTGCCGCGACCTGCGACCTGCGGCCTTGCGGTGTTGCATAACTTTATTTTGCACGTTAACATTGGCTATGTTGTCGTGCGTTAATTTGGTTAATTTGATGGACTGGCCGTGCTGACACTGGGTACCGCCGTTCAACACTACCTTGAAGAAGTCTTGGGCATTCCCGCCCCGGAGCTTAGACCTTGGGCGCGGGAATCTGAACTGCCATATTTCCTGCGGGACGCATTTCAGATCAATGAGCTGGATTTGCTGGGGCATTCTGTCCTGTTGGCGATCGACCGAAAAACTGCTGATAAGCCGCGTCTCGGCGAGGTTCGCGCCCAGTTAAACAAGGTGCGGGCGCTTGCCGGGCAACCGGTTCTTTACTGCACCGGTGCCTTGGCCTCCTATGAGCGCAGACGGTTGATCGAGCAAAAGGTGCCATTCATTGTTCCCGGCAATCAGCTTTACCTGCCAGACCTCGGTATAGATTTGCGTGAATACTTTCGCCAGCATTCCATCGCTGCAGCGGCAATACTCAGTCCCTCAGCGCAGGCCATGTTGATCACGGCCTTGCTGCGGCGGCCTTGGCAAACCGAATGGCAACCGTCTGTTGTTGCCGCTGCCTTGGGCTACACGCCGATGACTCTTTCCAGGGTGGTCAAGGAGTTGACGGCGGCTGGCATTGCCACGCCTTACATGCTTGGCCGGACACGCTGTCTGCAGATGGCGCAAACACCACAGCAGACCTGGGAACAGGCAAGACCCATGCTGCGCACGCCGGTCAAGCGCAGCGTCTGGGTGCACGATGACCTGGCCATCGCAGGCCAGCCGAGGCTGCTGGCTGGGCTGAGCGCGCTTGCGCACCATTCGATGCTGGCTGAACCCAAGTGGCCCATCTACGCCATAAGCCCGGCGCAGTGGCTGGCCGCAACAAAGGCCGGCATTGAAGAGTTGCCAGAGGCTGTGGCCGGTGCGTGCGAATGGCAGCTTTGGCGCTACACCCCGGCGTTACTTCCGGGTACTGGCGCGGTGGATCCGCTGTCGCTGACGCTTAGTCTGCAGGACAACCCGGATGAGCGCATACAACTTGCGCTGGATGAGCTCAAGGCGCAATTGCCATGGTGAGGGGTTTGAACATTTTTCGAACCTGGTTCGTGGACCACGCCGATCAATACATCTTGATCGGCGGCACGGCCGCCACCCTGGCCATGGAAGAGGCCGGGCTGGAATTTCGCGCCACAAAGGATCTGGACATCGTCCTGCATGTGGAGGCGCTGACACCAGAATTCGGGCAGGCTTTCTGGCAATTCATTGAGGCGGGGGGTTACACGATCCGCCAGATCAGCGATACCGGCAAGCCCGTCTTTTACCGCTTTCAAAAGCCAACGGACCCGCGTTTCCCGGTCATGGTCGAGTTATTTGCGCGTGCGCCGGACGGGCTTGTGCCTGCCCCGGGCAGTCGTCTTACGCCGATACCGCTTGACGATGCCGTCTCCAGTTTGTCTGCCATCCTGCTTGACGATGCGTACTATGAATTCATCCTGACGGGGCGACGCGAGGTCAATGGCTTGCCATGGGTCGCTGAGGATCGCTTGATTCCCTTGAAGGCGATTGCCTGGTTGGAGTTGAGTGCCCGCAAGGGTCGGGGCGAGCCGGTGGATTCGATGAATATCCGCAAGCACCTCATCGACGTGTTGCGACTTGCGCAGTTGTTTACGCCCGCGACCCGCATTGCGCTTGCGGGAAGGATCGCCGAGGATATGACCCGATTTTTGACAGTTTTGGCCTCAAATACTTCGGTCAATCCAAAAACGTTACAGCTCGGTAATGTGACGGTTGCGGATATAGCGCAGCGCATAGCTCAAGCGTACGAACTCAATTTAAGCGGGCCGGAGGCCTGAATGGCTTTTAAATCCAGGGATTGTTTTTTACTTATTTCTGATCATGAAAAAACTTAAAGTGATGACGGTGGTCGGCACCCGGCCAGAGATCATTCGCCTGTCACGCGTGCTGGCGCGGCTCGATGCGCATTGTGAACATGTACTGGTGCATACCGGCCAGAACTACGATTACGAGTTGAACCAGATCTTTTTTGACGATCTGGGTATTCGCAAGCCCGACCATTTCCTGAATGCGGCGGGCGGCAGCGCGGCAGAAACCATCGGCAAGATCATCATTGCGGTGGATGGCGTGCTGGCCCAAGTGCAGCCCGAGGCCATGCTGGTGCTGGGCGACACCAACAGTTGCCTGGCGGTCATTCCGGCCAAGCGGCGCAAGATCCCGATCTTTCATATGGAAGCGGGCAACCGCTGCTTTGACCAGCGCGTGCCGGAAGAAACCAACCGCCGCATCGTGGACCACACGGCCGATGTGAACCTGACCTACAGCACGATTGCACGCGACTATCTGCTGCGCGAGGGCCTGCCGCCCGATTTGGTGATCAAGACCGGCAGCCCGATGTTTGAGGTGCTGACGCATTACCGCCCGCGCATCGAAGCGTCTGAGGTGCTGGCGCGCCTGGGTTTGGCGGCGCAGGGCTACTTTGTGGTCAGCGCCCATCGGGAGGAAAACATCGAGTCAACCCCGTCATTCACCAAGCTGGTGGCGGTATTGAACGCGCTGGCAGAAGACCACAACTTGCCGGTGATCGTGTCCACCCACCCGCGCACGCAAAAGCGCATTGACGCCACCGGCGCGCGTTTTCACCCGCAGGTGCGACTGCTCAAGCCGCTGGGTTTTCATGACTACGTGAACCTGCAACTCTCGGCCAAGGCCGTGCTGTCGGACAGCGGCACCATCAACGAAGAGTCGTCGATTCTCAACTTCCCGGCGCTGAACCTGCGCGAGGCGCATGAGCGGCCCGAGGGCATGGAGGAAGCCGCTGTGATGATGGTCGGGCTGGAGCTGGAGCGTGTGCGCCAGGGCCTGGCGATTCTGGCCACGCAGCCGCGCGGCGAGGACCGCACCGATCCGCACGGCATCCGCCCGGTGGCCGACTACAGCATGCCCAATGTGTCGGACAAGGTGCTGCGCATCATCCACAGCTACACCGACTACGTGAACCGCGTGGTCTGGAAGAAATACTGAGCACGCCATTCATGCGCTTGCTCGTCGTTTCGCAGTATTTCTGGCCCGAGAACTTCAGGGTCAACGATCTGGTGGCTGAGTTGGTTCGGCGTGGTCACCAGGTGACTGTGCTGACCGGCCTGCCCAACTATCCGGATGGCCAGGTTTTTGAGCAATTTCGCGCCAACCCTGCCCCTTATTCACATTACGAGGGTGCGCAGGTCATTCGCGTGCCGCTGACGCCCAGGGGCCAGGGTGGTCTGCGCTTGATGCTGAATTACCTGAGCTTTGCGCTCAGCGCCTCGGTGGTGGGCCTATGGAAACTGCGCGGGCGCCAGTTCGATGCGGTCTTTGCGTATGAACCCTCACCGATCACGGTCGGCCTGCCCGCTGCGGTGATGCGTGCCGTCAAGCGCGCGCCACTGGCGTTCTGGGTGCTCGATCTGTGGCCTGAGACCTTGCAGGCGATTGGCGTTGTGCGCTCGCGTGTGCTTTTGCAGGCGGTGGGCAAACTGGTTGCCTTCATCTACCGGCGCTGTGATTTGATCCTGGCGCAGTCCAAAAG
>JAKFXU010000159.1 GCA_021731215.1 Rhodoferax sp. | reverse complement strand
GCAGCGGCACAAACAACTCGTTCAGGGCCAGCCCCAGCATGGCGGGCTCATCGGGCGGCTTGCCGGTGTAGGTGGAGTGGTAGATCGGCTCGCGCTTGTGCGTGATGCGGTCGATGGTGAAGACCGGAAACCAGTCGCGTTCGTTGTAGTAGCCGGTGTGGTCGCCGAACGGGCCTTCGAGCGCGTGCTCATAGCCGCTGGCGTGCGCGGCATCGGGGTAGATGTGCCCCTCCAGCACGATTTCGCTGGAGGCCGGCACCCGCAGCTCGCTGCCCAGCGCCTTGACCAGTTCGGTGCGGCTGCCGCGCAGCAGGCCGGCAAACTGGTATTCCGACAGGCTGTCGGGCACCGGCGTCACCGCCCCCAGGATGGTGGCCGGGTCGGCGCCCAGCGCCACGCAGACCGGATAGGGCTGGCCGGGGTGCAGGGCCGCGTGCTCGCGGAAGTCGAGCGCGCCGCCGCGGTGCGCCAGCCAGCGCATGATGACCTTGTTGCGCGATAGCACCTGCTGGCGGTAGATGCCCAGGTTCTGGCGCGCCTTGTGCGGCCCTTTGGTGATCACCAGGCCCCAGGTGATCAGCGGCGCCACGTCGTCGGGCCAGCAATGCTGAATGGGCAGGCGCGCCAGGTCAACGTCCTGGCCTTCCCACACCAGGTCCTGGCAGGCGGCGCTGCGCAGCTCCCTGGGCGCCATGTTCCAGAGCGTCTTCACCATCGAGCCCAGACCCATCAGGTCCTTGAAGCCCTTGGGCGCTTCCGGTTCCTTGAGCGACGCCAGCACGTGGCCAAACTGGCGCAACTGGCTGACGTCATTCACGCCCATGCCGAGTGCAACCCGGCGCGTGGTGCCAAACAGATTGGCCAGCACCGGCATGTTGTGCCCGGTGGGGTTCTCGAACAGCAAGGCCGGGCCACCGGCGCGCAGGGTGCGGTCGCACAGCGCCGTCATTTCCAGGTGCGGTGAAACGGCGGCAGTGACGCGCTTGAGTTCCCCCAATTGCTCCAACTGGGCGATGAAATCCCGCAAGTCACGATAAACCATAATTTTCAGTCTGCAGAGGGAGGGGTGGGCAAGACGGATTTGAGGCCGTTCCAGCGGGCGGCCTGGGGCTGCGGCAAGCCCAGCAAATCGACCACCCGGCTGACGGTGTGGTCGATCATTTCGGCAATGCTTTGCGGCCGGTGATAAAAGCCTGGAACTGGCGGATAGATGATGCCGCCCATCTCGGTCACGCTGATCATGTTGCGCAGATGCGCCAGATTCAAGGGGGTTTCGCGCGCCATCAAGATCAGGCGCCGCCGTTCCTTCAACATGACGTCGGCGGCGCGCGTGATCAGGTTGTCGGACAAGCCATGCGCCACTGCCGCCAGCGTGCGCATGGAGCAGGGCGCAATCACCATGCCGTCGCACTGAAAAGAACCACTTGCAATGGGCGCACCGACATCCTGCACCCGGTGCACCACATGGGCCAGTGCTTCCACCTCGGCGCGGCTCATGTCGAGCTCCTGCTGCAGATTCAGGAACCCCGCCGGCGACACGGTTAAATGGGACTCAACCTGGTCCAGACTGGCCAGCGCCTGCAGCAGCCGAACGCCGTAGACGGCGCCACTCGCGCCGGAGATGGCCACCACAATGCGCTTGGAATGGGTGGCTTGTACGAGGTGCACAGCAGTGCCGATCGGGCCGGCAAGCGGTCTCAGTGCGGCGCCAGGCGCGTGCGCAGTCGGGCCAGCACTTGGGCGGGTTTGAGTTGTTCCAGGCTGAGCACTGGCAGCTCGATCGCGTCAATCGTGTTCTTGACCAGCAAGCCGAGTTCGGTATCGCCTTCCATCGACAGGCGGCGGCTGAAAAACAGGGTGTCCGGGTCTTCCTGGCGGCGGGCCAGCAACACAAAATCATAGGCGCTGGCGCTGATGGTCAGGTCAGCCGCACCTGGGTTCTGGCAGGCGACAAAGCGGCCGTTGCGCCACTCGAAGTCAAAACCGATTTGGGCATCCGTCACGCGCAGGCGCAATTTCTTGCCGACCAACATCTGGGTCACATCAGTGGCCAGATTCTTGGCCAAAGCCAGGTTCAAACCGGTGACAAACAGCAGCGAGCCAGGGTAGACCGGCAGTTTCGACAGCAGTTGACCAATCGGTTTGGGCAGCAGGTAGGGACTGGTTTTCATGTTGAATTCCTTGTTTCTTCACGCAGTTTGGGCCTGCGCGGCGAGTTGGTCAAGTCCGGGCTTGCCGTACCAGTAGCCATTGCAGGCCTGATCAGGCATCAGCGTCGCCACGGCCTGCATGGCGTTGTCCACGGATGTCGCTTGCGTCATCACGCCGTGAAAGAGCTTGATGATTTCATCGGTGTGCTGAGCCTGTGGGCTGATGCGCACCACATCGACGCCCATTTCTTCCATGGCAGCCAGTTCGGGCAACAGGTTGTAGACCCGGGCCGACTGGGTTTGGGTGCCGTTGAGCACCAGAAATCCTTCACCTTCGCGGGTGCGCATCAGCAGGCCGTCGGGATTGGCGAGGCAACTGAACTGGCAGCCATCCTTGGGCAGGTTGCGATGGCGCGCGGTGAAGCAACGCGCCGAAAACGCCAACGGCATGCGCCCAAAGGCGAACACCTCGGTTTCCAGACCGGCCGGGCGACCCTGCTGCATCAGCGCCAGGTCGTCGCGCCCCATTTCCAGCGGCATCACCCAGCGCTTGATACCCAGACCCGCCATCCATTGCAGCGTGGGGACGTTGTAAATATTGAGGTGCGGGCCGGCGACGAACGGGGCTTTGCCGGCCAGGCAATGGACGGCCCCCATGTCATTGGCCTCGACCATGAACTCGCCGTTGGCGGCGATTTTGTGCAGCATGGTGACGTCGGAACCCGACTCGATCAGCACTTGGGTCGAGAGCACCACCTCCTTGCCCGCATCGCGCAGGCGCTGGGCGACGGTCAACCAGTCGGCCAGGCGCAGTTCGCGCCGGCGCGAGCACACGGCCTCGCCCAGGTAGACGATATCGACCGGCGTGGCCGCAACGGCGTCATAGAAGCTGAAGACAGCGTCGCGCTGCCAGTAATACAGCAGGGGCCCCAAAGCGATCTTCACTGGACGCACTCCAAAAACGGTTTCATGTTGCTCATTTCCAGGGCCGGTGGTAGGCGCCCAGGGTGTGCTGCTGCCCCTCGGCCACCTTGTCCAAATCGCTCATCCAGGCCGGCTTGGCCGAGTAGCGGTGCGGGTTGTCGCGGCAGTTGTCGATCGCTTCGCGCCACACCTTGGTGACTTGCGCCACATAGGCCGGGCTGCGCTGGCGACCTTCAATCTTGATCGCGCGCACCCCCATTTTCATCAACTGCGGCAACAGCTCCAGCGTGTTGAGGCTGGTAGGCTCTTCGATGGCGTAGTAGTTTTTCTCATCACCAACGTCAAAGCGGCCTTTGCACAGAGTCGGATAGCCGGCGTTTTCGCCTTCGGCGTAGCGGTCGATCAGGACGCCGTTCAGACGCGACTCCCGCCCCAGCGGCGTTTCCTGCCAGCGCACCGCCTTGGGCGGCGAACAGACGCCATTGGTGTTGGGCGCTTCGCCCGTCACGTAGGAAGACAGGGCGCAACGCCCCTCCACCATCACACACAGACTGCCAAAACCAAACACCTCGATTTCGACCGAGGTTTTATCCTTCACCTGTTCCACCTGGGTCAGCGACAGCACCCGCGGCAGCACCGCTCTGGCAATGCCAAAGTGCTGGTGGTAGAAATTGATGGCCTCGTAATTGGTGGCGGAGCCCTGCACCGACAGGTGCAGGCGCAGATCCGGGTGCTGCTTGACGGCGTAGGCCATCAAGCCCGGATCCGCCAGAATCACCGCGTCGACCCCGTTCTGGGCGGCGCGGTCAATGGCGTTGCGCCACACCTGCGGGCTGGCCGCCTGGGGGTAGGTATTGAGCGCCAGCAACACCTTGCGACCCCGGTCGTGCGCGTAACGGATGCCGGTGTTGATGGCGGCTTCGTCAAAATTGAGGCCGGCAAAGTTGCGGGCATTGGTGGCATCGCGAAAGCCCAGATAGACACAGTCGGCGCCATGGTCCACCGCGGCTTTGAGCGCGGGCAGGCTGCCCGCCGGACAAACCAGCTCCATCAAGGCTGAAGCAGGCGCACCCGGCGAGGGCGCGGGAGAACGGTCGACGGTGGAATTCATGGGTTTATCGGGGTGGGCCAGCGGGGGCCAAGTGTGGCGCGGCCGACCCTGAGTCGGCAGACATATTTTAATCCGCGAAGTTACCAGACCTGATCTGGAGCGACCCTGATCCAGGTCAATCAGGGGCGATAAATAGGCGAATCCGGCCCCGATACGCCTGTTGGCGAGTGATTCAAGAGCGCTTGAGCGCGCTGCGGGCCTGCGCCAGACGCTGCTCCAGATAGGCCCCGTAATAGTCGCGCGAGCCCGCGCCCAGCAGCCGCGGCGCGACTTCGGCGCCAGCGTGCCCGAAAAACAGCACGGTGGGAGCGATGGCGACGCTCCAGGCGCGCACCAGCGTGTCGTGCGTGAGCGCCGCCCCTTTGAAGTCCTGCACCGCAGCGGCACTGCGCATGTCCATCTGCACCACTGGCAGACCCTGTTGGTGGCGCAGCGGACTGAGGTAGTGCTCGCGCGCCGTTTTGCAAAACGGACAGCCGTCCAGGCTGACCATGACCACCAAGGGGTTGCCGCCCCTGAGCGCCAGCGACAGCTCTTGGTGCAAAGACCTTGCCGCAGGCAAGACGGTCAGCGAAGCGCCGACGGCGCGGACGGCGCCCAGCGACAGGGCGGCACCGAGCCAGGCGCGCCGGCTCAGGCACAGCGAGCCGACCAGCTCCGGGCTCAGCGAACTCATGGCGACTCGCGCTCCATCAGCAAATAGGTGTTGTAGGCGTTCATGCGGTTAGTCAACGAGAACATCGGCACCTGCTCAAAACGGCTCCAGTCGGCAGCCTGGTAGGCAGCCTCGAACGGCTCCATGTTTTTGGCCGCTCGAGGCTGCCTAC
>JAKFXU010000312.1 GCA_021731215.1 Rhodoferax sp. | reverse complement strand
GGGCAACGGCTCGCGTGGGCCGGGCGGCTCTTTTAACCGATAAATAAGGTAAACCCCCGGCTTCGCCGGGGGACTCACCCGGTTTGACCGAGCGCTAAGTTCAACCTGATTTACTGGAAGTCATCTTTTTTCATGCCGCTCCTCGCGGGGCAGACCGGACACTGTCCCGGCCGGGTTTCTGCTTAGCAAAAAATCCACGCCATTGATGAAATTTCCATCGGGCAAGATGGTGATCACACGCTCGCCCGGATCGATCAGGTCGAACTGTTTCAACTGCTCCGGTGATACCCGCAAATGGTAGCGGCCCTGCGCCACGGCCGGCACAATGTAGTAACCGTCCGAACTGCTTTTGATGCTTGACACCACCCTGCGGTCGATGTCAAGCAGTTCAATCACCACATCGCCCATGCCGCGCCTGGCCGTTTTTTCGACCAGGTAAACCGTCCCGTCAATTTCGCTGGTCAGGACAACGGGGAAATCAAGTTCCGCGACACGGCCCGGCCGCGCAACCAGGCGCACGCCCTTGCGCTGCGGCACCCAGTAAGGGTCCTCCAGCGTCTGCGCATCGACGGCAATGTCGACGTGTTGCCTGACCGGCAAACGGTCCAGCCAGGCAATCCCTGCGGCATCCGTTCGCGCCAGCGCCCTGCTTCCATTGATGGTCATCGCGACGTTCTCGATCGGCTCTTCGCCGGCGTCCATGATCCCGTTGGCGTTGTCGTCCAGAAAAACACGCACCGATGCAGCACCGCTGTCTGCCTTGGGCAACGCACCAAAACGCCACTGTGCCTGCCGGGGCTCCCGCCCCATCGCAATAAAGAGTTGCAGGCCCACGACAAACGCCCCGCGGCTTGAATAACTCGTGCTCAGGCCCAGCCCGTAGCGGCCCAGTCTTTTGTTCAGACCCGCCGTGTACAGCGTCTCGCCGCTGCTGAGCGAGCGAACCAGGCCCAGGTTGAGCAGATACGCCTCGCCCAGGCGCTTGTCGCCCGAGAGCGCGACGGTTTCCAGTTTTGCTTGAGGTTTAAGGCTGTAGCCCAACTGGCCGCTCAAACCAATATCGCCGATCCGGCGACTCAGTTGCAGGGCACCGCTGGCCGACGTGTTGCCGCCTGACGTTTGCCAGGTCAGTTGATTGGATACCGAGGTCCGGTTCACATAGGCGGACACACGGCCCGTCAAGGCCAGATTGCTGCGGCCCGACTGAAACTCGTCGCGCTGCAGCTCCAGGGTCACCGGCAGGCGCGGCAGCAACCCGGCCGGGATCGCGCCGTCCAGCCGCATTTTGTCGCGCGTGCGCAAAGGATCGGTGCTGGGCAAAAACAGTTCACTGCTGAAACCATGGAGCTGCGTGCGGCTGTAACTCATGGCAAGGCTCCCGACCCGGGTCTTGAGTCCCGACTCGTTGAGCCAGCCGCCATTGGGAGACCTGAAAAAATCGCTGCTGGCAATGAACGACTGCCAGAAGGCACGCAGCCCCAGGTTGGTGTAAAGCTGTCCGTCGGCGCTGTTTGTGCTGGTGCCGGCCAGCGTGGGCAATCGGACCAAACCACCAGTGCCGGCGAAGTACTTGTTCAGGCCCCATTCAAATTGGGCCACCGAGCGCGACTGGCCCGCGCCGTCCCGGTGCTGGGCCAGGTTGTAATAAAACGCGCCCGGCGGCGTGCTCGATTGCTCCAGCAAAAAGCGCTGCCGCTCCACCCGCTGCTGGCCCAGCGGACCGTGAAAGACCAGGCGGAATTCATTGGGGCCATAGGCCAGGGGCTGGTCGTCAAAGCTGTAGCGACCGTCCGCGCGTGAGGTCTGAAAACCGACCAGGGCCTCATTGAAATACAGCTCCACGTCCCATCCGGGCGGCAGGTCACCCTCCAGCGTATGGCGGTCAAAGCTGGTGGGCTGGGTGATGGGGCGGTTGCTCAGCATCAACCCCAAACCCTTGCCGGTCGGGCTGCGGCTGGCGATGTTGGCTACGCTAGGCACCGAGACCGCACTGCCGAACATCACCGAGCGGGCGTGCAAAGGGCCGAGCAGGCCCGCATCGGGGTCGTGGCGCGCCAGCGTGAAGCGCACGTCCGGCGTGGGGTTGTCCTTGGTGCTGCTGACAAAAAAGGCCGACTCCAAGCCGAGCAGGTCGCCGGTCAGGTAAGCGGTGTAGTTGGCACTGGTCTGCCGGCTGCCATTGCCGCTTCGGAGTCCGAGCCCCAGCGTCTGATCAATAAAAGGCACGCCCAGCAGCCGGTAGGGTAAGTCCTGGCGCGGGTAACCCGGGTCTTCGTAACCCGTCGTGCGGGCACCGGCCCTGGCGCCCAGGCGCTCGCGTTCCAGGCGCTCCTGCAAGGGCAAGCGCTCTCTCGGTCGCACCCGCAGTGTCAGGCTGGACAGGTTCACCTCAAAATCCAGCGGCAGCCAGCGCGAGAGCAGCGTACTCGCGACATAAATATCATCGCTGTGCAGCCGGACCAGCGCCGGGTCAAACCCCTGGGTCTGGTCGGCCAGCGTGAGCCTGGCCTGCGCCACGTTCAGGCTGAAGCCGCGCGCTTCGCTCAGCACAAAGCCGTCCGCCGTGCCCTGCTCGGGCTGCGCCTTGATCGCCAGGGTCAGCAGCCTGGCCAGTTCGCCGAGTGGCAAAAATGTCTCACGCCCATATTGGTAGCTCGTGATCGCCTCGGCCAGCACATGCTCATCGAGCCGCGCCTCCAGCAGCACCAGGTTCAGATCATCACCGCGCCGCAGCGGCAGTTGGCCTCCGGCGGGTGGTGCCGGTGGAGCCGCTGCAGCCAACGGCTGCGGCAAGCGGTGCAGGTCCGCGGGTGGCGAAAGCGCCGGGCCAGCCATTGGCCCCGCAGGCAGCCCAGCAAGCGGCACAATATCCAGTACCAGCCGGTAGCCCCGGCCGGCCTCCGGCTTGAGCGTGCGAATACTGGGTTCGGCTTCATCCTTCAGACCAAATTCGAGTTGCACCGCTTCGGCGCCTGAGGGGGATGGCCTGATCTGCATGGATTTCATGTAGGGATGATCAGCCGCGATCTGGTCGGCCAGACCCGCCAGCACCGGGTTGAGCCCCACGCCTTCGAGTTCCAGCACCACCCACTCGGGGTAGCGCAAAATAAACAGGCTGAAGCGAACCTCGGTCTTTGACTCGATCACGATGCGGGTCCGGTCTGCGGCCCGCTCCAGCGACGCCGCGCTGATCGATATGCTGGCCAGCGCCCAGCCCGGCGCGAGCACCAGCAGAAGGACCAGCCAGGCCCTGCAACGATGAACTCGCTCAGGGCAGTTCAATGGCCGCTTCTGCCAGCAGCTTGCCGCCCGCCTCAGGGCGGTCCCGGAAGGTCACGCGCAGGGTGCCGCGTGCCAGCACCAACCCTGGCTGGGGCTTCAATTCCAGCTTGACGCGGCGCAAGGGATTCGGGCTGTACACCGCCACGCCGCCGGCTTTGCCGACTTCCTGCGCGGCACCACCCTGCGGCGTGAACGTGGCGCCCAGGTCCCCATAGACCGAGCGGTTGCCGCTGCGCTGCAGCACGAAGGCCAGTGTTGCGGCCTGGCCGGCCACGGGCTTGAGCAGTTCCAGGCCAGCCAGTGTCACGCTGGCCGCCGTCTCACCGTGGCGCACGATGACCGGAATGGAAAGACCGGCCAGCATGGTCAACTGAACGGAGACCTCGCCGGCCGGTGCGTCCTGCGTTTCGATGCTGGTGCCCCCTTTTGCCGCGGCTATCTTTTCAAATATCAGGTGGGAGCGGTACTCGCCCGCTGCCAGACCAGCCGGTTTTCTCAGCATGATGCGCACCACTTGCCCTGCACCAGGGGCCAGCACCACCTGGCGCGGCGAATAGCGCAGCAGTTCACCCGCGAACTGCTCGCCCGGCGCGGGGCTGTCGATCGCGGAGAATTCGCCGGTCTCGCTCATGCGCCGGTTCACCAGGCTGATGCGGTAGGTGGCAGGCTCAGCACCATTGTTGATCAGATCGAGTTGCGCGGTGCGCTGGTTCTTGTCAAATACGATGCGCGTGGGCGCGACCATCAAATCGGCCAAGGCAGGGCGCAGGGGCAGCAAGACGAGCAAAGCGAACAGCAGCCAGCCCCACTGAAGCCTGATACGGTCTGCCGGCACGGAGCGCCTTGAAAAACCAGCCGTGCGAAAGCGGGCGCCGAAAGTGGAAGCGAACATCGATGGATTCCTTTCGCATTTTTTTGTGAGTGGCCTTCGGTTAGCCAGCGTTGCTGGAACGCGTGCTGCACTATGCATAGCATAGCGCGATTCGACCCGTGGCTTAGTTGTAATTCACCGTGACGTCGAACGCGCCCGAATAATTGCCGGTCGCTTGATTGCTGCCGACGCTGAGCGTGGCACCGACGAGTAGCGTTTGCGTCCCCCCGGCTCCAAGCGTGCCGGTCGGGCTGGGACTGCTGGTGAACGTAGTGACCGCCATGCTGTTGGCGCCACTGGTCAGGGACACTGCCCCATCGCCAGGCAGCGTAATGGCGTAGGTCAAATTCGGGTCGCCGGTCACGCTGAACTGCGCGGCGGCCCCAGCGCCTGACGGCACCAGTACCACGCCACCGCTCGCGCTACGCACCCCAGCCGGGCTGACCGTGACAGTGCCAGCGGAACCGGCAACAAACTTGCCGAACGCCAGCCCCTGCGTATTGCTGATGGCAATCACCGCCGCCCAGCTCACTGACGCCCCCAACAAGGCGCATGCCAGTGCGGCTAAAACCCGGACCCGGTACTTTTTCAATACAATCTCCCCCCCCCCAGCGCATCGCCCTTACGCGAGAGCGGCTTGCAGCGGCATCGTTGAATAAGCAAAAAAGGCGGGTACCAACGCCCGCCTTGCTTGCCTTTGCTTTCCTGCGGGGCTTGCGGCCCTATGCAATCGGCACTGTTTAACCCAGATTGTCCATTGGGGTTTGGAGGGTAGGTGGATGCAGTGGCGAGGCAGTTTTGTCCTGACTGAGGCGTCCATAGCTTGGGCTATGGACAACGAAGAAGGGCAAAAATGGCCGCCAAT
>JAKFXU010000164.1 GCA_021731215.1 Rhodoferax sp. | reverse complement strand
GAATAGGGGTTTTCCCCTGGCCCGCTCGCACGGCCTCACCGTCTCTCACGATCAGACGCGCCATCAAGGCTCTTCCCAACAAGCGGTCGGCCAGATTTGATGGAGTTCTCAACATGAGTAGGCGAGGTACCGGCAGCACGCGTGATCTACGTGCATGAAAAAACGGTACGTTATCGGTTAACCCAGTTTCAGCCTCTGACAGGCCTTGATCTAAATAGCCACGAAGATCGAATGCTGGTACATCTCGCAATAGGGATGTATTCCATTGCCCTCGATAAGGGTGATGAGAATGATGCTGGTCCTAGGATGATCGGAACCGCCGGTGGTGGTTTCATGGTGAGTTCGACCGATTAGAAGTTGCGCCGCATCGGCCCCGATAGGGGTGGAGATCGCTCTCCGACCCCGAACACACGGCGCGTGATCGCGGTAGGCACGCCCCCGCAAAGATCCCAGCGTGCGCAATTCACGTACTGGGCTCCGACCAGTCGCGTGCTGGACCGCATGCTCGCGCCCGCCACCAAGAGTAAGGGGTCAATGAGCCGGGTCGCGGCCGGTAGCGGCTACCACCCGGCCCCAGGTCAGCGACTGCTTGGGAAGCTGAACACGGAGCCTTCGCGCACCCCGGCTGACGGCCAGCGCTGGGTGATGGTCTTGCGCTTGGTGTAAAAGCGCACGGCGTCCGGGCCGTAGGCCGACAGGTCGCCAAACAGCGAGCGCTTCCAGCCGCCAAACGAGTGGTAGGCCACCGGCACCGGCAGCGGCACGTTGACGCCAACCATGCCGACCAGAATGTGGTCGCTGAAGTAGCGTGCCGCTTCGCCATCGCGGGTGAAGATGCAGGTGCCGTTGCCGTACTCGTGGGCGTTGATCAGGTCCATGGCTTCCTGCAGTGTGCTCACGCGCACCACGCCCAGCACCGGGCCGAAGATTTCATCCTGGTAAATCGTCATGCCGGGCTTGACGTGGTCGAACAGGCAGGCGCCCAGAAAGTAACCTTCTTCATGGCCGTTCACCTGGACGCCACGGCCATCGACCACCAGCGTGGCGCCCTCGGCCACACCCTGCGCCACATAGCCCTTGACTTTCTCGAAGTGCGCCTTGGTCACCAGCGGCCCCATGTCGTTGCGGGCATCCATGCCGGGGCCGACCTGCATCTTGGCAATTTCGACCTTCAGGCCTGCGACCACCGCATCGGCCGTTGCATCGCCCACCGCCACCACCAGCGGAATCGCCATGCAGCGTTCGCCGCAGGAGCCGTAAGCGGCGCCCATCAAGGCGCTGACGGCGTTGGCCACGTCGGCATCGGGCATCACCACGGCGTGGTTCTTGGCGCCGCCCAGCGCCTGCACCCGCTTGCCGTTGGCGCAGCCGGTGGCGTAGATGGCTTGGGCAATCGGCGTCGAGCCGACGAAGCTGATGGCCTGCACCCGCTGGTCGGCCAGCAGGGCGTCGACCGCTTCCTTGTCGCCGTTGACCACGTTGAGCACACCCGGCGGCAGGCCAGCCTGCAGCGCCAGTTCAGCCACCAGCAGGGCGCTGGAGGGGTCGCGCTCGGACGGTTTCAGGATGAAGGTGTTGCCGCAGGCCACCGCCATCGGCCACATCCACAGCGGCACCATCACCGGGAAGTTGAAGGGCGTGATGCCGGCGGTGACGCCCAGCGGCTGAAACTCGCTCCAGGAGTCAATCGCCGGGCCGACGTTCTTGCTGTGCTCGCCCTTGAGCAGTTCCGGGGCATAAGAGGCGTATTCGACGTTTTCAATGCCGCGCTGCAACTCGCCCAGGGCGTCGCCCAGCACCTTGCCGTGCTCGGCGGTGAGCAGAGCGCAGATCTGATCGGCGTTTTCTTCCAGCAGCACCTTGAGCCGGCTCATGACGCGGGCGCGCTTGAGGGGTGGCGTGGCGCGCCAGGCCGGGTAGGCGGCCTGGGCCGACGCGATGGCCTGCTCGACCGTGGCCTTGTCGGCCAGTGTGAGGCGCTTTTCGGCCTGGCCGGTGGCCGGGTTGAAAACGTCGGCAAAACGGCTGCCGCCGTCGACCAGTTGGCCGTCAATCAGATGTTGGATGGTGGGGAGTGTGGACATGAGAATGCTGGCTTCAGGCCGTTTGATGGATGGTTTCGCCCAAGGCGTTGATCAGGCTGTCGATCTGCGCTGGGGTGGTGATGAAGGGTGGCGCGAGTTGAATCGTGTCGCCGCCGTAGCGCACGTAAAAGCCTTTTTTCAGCATCGCCATGGCGATTTCATAGGGCCGGCGCGCTGGCTCACCGGGCAGGGCATCAATGGTGATGCCACAGGCCAGGCCGTAGTTGCGGATGTCGGTGATGTGCTTGGTGCCCTTGAGGCCATGCACCGCGTTCTCGAAATAGGGCGCCAGCGCCTTGACCTGCCCCACCATGTTTTCCTTGACCAGCAGGTCCAGCGCGGCCAGCGCCGCGGCGCAGGCCACCGGATGGGCCGAGTAGGTGTAGCCGTGGGCAAACTCCAGCAGGTAGTCCGGGCCACCCTGCGCCATGAAGGTGTCGTAGATGTCCTTCTTGGCCAGCACCGCGCCCATCGGCTGCGCGCCGTTGGTGATCTGCTTGGCCACGTTCATGATGTCGGGCGTGACGCCGAAGGCCTCGGCGCCGGTGTAGGCGCCGGCGCGGCCAAAGCCGGTGATCACTTCGTCAAAAATCAGCAGGATGTTGTGGGCGGTGCAAATGTCGCGCAGGCGCTGCAAGTAGCCCTTGGGCGGAATCACGACGCCGGCCGAACCCGAGAACGGCTCCACGATCAGCGCCGCAATATTGCTGGCGTCGTGCAGGGCGATGACCCTGAGCAGGTCGTCGGCCAGTTCGGCGCCCTGGTCCGGCATGCCGCGCGAGAAAGCATTGCTGGCGAGCTGGGTGTGGGCGATGTGGTCGGCCTCGATGCCCTGGCCAAACATCTTGCGGTTGGCCGCGATGCCGCCGACCGAAATGCCGCCGAAGTTGACGCCGTGGTAGCCTTTTTCGCGCCCGATCAGGCGCGTCTTGCCGGCCTGGCCCTTGGCGCGCCAGTAGGCGCGTGCCATCTTGAGCGAGGTGTCGGCCGACTCGGAGCCGGAACCGGTAAAAAACACGTAATCGAGCCCGGCCGGGGTCAGTTCCTTCAGTTTATTGGCCAACTCGAACGACAGCGGATGGCCAAACTGGAAGGCCGGGGAGTAGTCCAGTGTGGCCATCTGGCGGCTCACGGCCTCGGTGATTTCGCTGCGGCCATGGCCCAGACCGCAACACCACAAGCCGGACAGGCCGTCAAAAATGGGCTTGCCATGCTGATCGGTGTAATAGCAGCCCTTGGCACCCACCATCATGCGCGGATGGGCCTTGAAGTCGCGGTTGCCGGTGTAAGGCATCCAGTGCGCATCGAGCCAGGCGGCATCAAGGCGAGGGGCGGTCAGTTGGGCGGCGTCGTTCATGTCCATGGGGCGTCCTGAAAGGGAAGGTAGTGCGCGATTCTGGCCGCTTCTGTTACTCTTATAAATGCCTAACTATCACTATCAAGTTGTCAATCCATGCAAGTAAAGAGCCGGGCCGCTTTGGGCCAGTTGAGTGACATGGACATTCGCCTGTTGCGCGTGTTCAAGAGCGTGGCCGAGTGCGGCGGCATGGCGGCGGCCGAGCTGGAGCTCAACATCGGCAGTTCCACCGTCAGCCGCCACGTTAAGGATCTGGAAACCCGCCTGGGTTTGATCCTGTGCCGCCGTGGCCGTGGCGGCTTCGCCCTGACTGCCGAAGGCCAGCAGATTTACGCCGAGACGCTGCGCCTGCTGGCCGGGGTCGACGCTTTTCGCAGCAGTGTCGATGAAATTCATCGGCGCATGGGCGGGCAGCTCAGCATCGCCGTGTTTGACAAGACCGCCAGCAACCCGCAAGCCCACATTGGCCAGGCCATCGCCCTGTTTACCGAGCTGGCGCCGGAAGTGAGCCTGCACCTGCACGTGGCGCCGATCAACGCCATCGAGCGCGGCGTGCTCGACGGGCAGTTTCAGGTCGGCGTGATTCCGGGGCACCGCAGCTCGCAGACGCTGGCCTATGACGAGCTGTTTACCGAAACCATGTTTTTGTATTGCGGTGCGCGGCACCCGCTGTTTCAGGCCGGGCCGGCGCAGGAGCCGGCCGACTGGGAGGCATTGCGCGCGCATCACTTTGCCGGCCTGGGCTACCACTCGCCGAATATGGAAATCAGCCAGCAGGTGCGACTGCAGCGCAAGGCCACCGGCTACGACCAGGAGTCGATCGCCACGTTGATCCTGTCGGGCAAGTACCTGGGCTTTTTGCCCGACCATTACGCGCAAGCGTTTGTGCGCAACGGCCAGATGCGCGCCGTCAAGGCGGCGCTGTTTCGGTATGACTGCAGTTTCTTTGGCATCGTGCGCCGCTCACCGCAGCCCTCCAGGGTGACGGTGGCGTTTCAGGAGTGTTTGCAGCAGGCGCACCAAGCCAACGATAAATCGGCTGCTTAGCGGCCAAGCCGACCGCTGGCCGCAAGCCGCAGCGCGGCTCAGGGTGGCCTGCGGCCGGTTTTCAAGGCGTTCAGGCGCTGGTCCTGCTGTTGCTTCCTGGCCTTCCTGACGTCCAGGAACACTTTCCCCGCCGCCACCAGATTCACCACGCCCACGGCAATGGCGGGCCAGATCGGCAACTCCTGCCCGGTCAGTGAACCGTACAGAAGCAAGCCGCCGAGCGCGAGCCCGCCGATCAGCAGCGCGATGATGCTGCCGTTGATGAAGCCATGTTGCTTGCGATTCAAAACTTAATTCTCCAAGGCAATGACGCCGCTGGTGGAACAACCCGCCGGCCCGGCACCGGTAACCAGAAGGCGGAAATTTAACACGCCCGCCTGGCACCGGCGTCCTTGCAGGACAAGTCGGTGTTGCGGGTGCGATTCAAACTGATGTGGCGTGTTCTGCTGGTTTTCTATTGTTCGGGGTTTCTCCCCCACTCTCCCCAACCCTTGTATACTCTCGCCCCGCCGGGCGAGAGGGAGCTAACTG
>JAKFXU010000308.1 GCA_021731215.1 Rhodoferax sp. | reverse complement strand
ACTTAACTCCGCCTCTTGCAACTAAAATTGGTGGAATTCAACTTTCAGATAATAATTTTGAAGCTATAAAAGAGGAAAGTCGTAAGGAATTTAAAGAGGAAGAAAAGAGGAGCATAGAAGGTGATGCTCAAAAGAAAAATTTTCGTGAGCATGAACAAGTTTTTTATCCGATAGCTGAGAAAATTTTGATTGAAGATGGTTATATGGCAATTACTCTCGGAGTTAATAGGCGACTCACTGGTGAGTGGAATACGCCAGATGTCATTGGATATAAACTGATTCCTCTCGATGTACTCGGCGGTGTATTTGTTGAGCTTGTTTCAATTGAGGTTAAGTGGGAGATTTCGAAGAGCGCCATTGCAGAAGCTAATTCTCATCAAAAGCTTACACACAAATCATATATTTTTGTGGATCAAGAAATAGAAAATATTAATCAAGAAATGATAAAGGAAGTGGCCCTAACTGGACTTGGTTTAATATGCAAGAAAGCAGATAAATATTTGATTCATATCTACAGTCAGGATAATCAAGTCAGTGCATTAGCTGTGAATGATTTCTTGTCGCGCGCTCTGGCGAATGACCTTGACGCAAAGGAGCAGATTCAACGTCAAATCGCAATTAAATCAACAGGCGAACAAATGAAGAAAATCCTTCAAGGTTGAAATAACCATTCCCCGGCTTCGCCGGGGAATGGTTATTTTTCTAGGCCATTTACAGGCTGCTGAAATACTGGTTCAAGCTAAAAAAAATGAATCATTCAATTGTCACCGACCTGTCGCCTATCAGTTCTCAGTAATTTTTAAACCGAGGTGAATTGCGTTCTGAAAGAGGTATCACGATGGACAAAGTATTGAACGTTGGCATTGCAACAGTACAAGAGCAACGGGCGCGGTCTCTGGCTATTGCCGCCGGAACGCGCACACGCGATGCTGACGAACCCAATGTGTGGCTCCCCTCCGTTACCGCAATAGCTCGGGTTTTGTCTGACGAAAACATGGCTTTGCTCAAAGTGGTGCGTGACCAACACCCTGACTCGATGGATGCATTGACTTGTGATTGAATCCAATTTGCTACAAATTTAAGAGCTGCTCACGCCTACCACACGGTAGCTGCAGGCTGTTTCTAATGTTTTTCGTGAAGGCAAACGAATCATCAGAATAATTTATGATAATGTTTGATAATTCACGATAATCAAAGCAGGAAGGTGACCATGTCACAAGCACCCGAGCCCACCCAGGATCAGTTCTTTCATCGCCCCGAGTTGGCCACCGCACTCGCCGATCAGGCGCTCGATACCTCACTTGGAACCAGTGGCGGTATGTTTCTGGCAGCACCGCGGCGCACGGGCAAATCGACCTTTGTGCGCCAAGACCTGGTGCCCGAGTTTGAGCGACGCAACCTCAATGTCATCTATGTGGACCTCTGGATCGACAAGACGGTGAACCCGGCGATTCATATCGCCAACGCCATCCGCACCGAGCTGGCGCGGGAGGATGGGCCGATTGCGAAAACGCTCAAGAAACTGACCAACATGTCCAAGCTGACTGTTGGCGCATGGGGCAATGGCCTGAGCTTTGACCTTTCGCAGCTCAACCTGTCCAAGGACGCCACCTTGGCCGATGCGCTCAAGGCCCTCTCCAAGGCCAGCCAGAAAAAACTGATTCTTGTGATTGATGAGGCCCAGCATGCGCTGACAACCGATGAGGGCATCAACGCCCTGTTTTCACTGAAAGCGGCGCGGGACAGTCTGAACACCGATCCGGGCCGGTATGGGATGCAGTTGGTAGCCACCGGCTCCAACCGTGACAAGCTGGCTACCTTGGTCAATGGGCGCGAGCAGGCGTTTTATGGCGCCGACATGGTGCAATTTCCCACCCTCGGCAAAGACTATGTTCAATGGTTGGTCGGCCGCTCCAAACTCAATCTTGATATCAACTTGGCGACGGCGGTGTTTCAAAGCCTGGGCTCCCGGCCAGAACCCTTTCGCAAAGCGCTGAGCCAAACGCGGCTGCAATTGGCGGACAATCCCGCTCAGGATCCCAATGCGATGCTGGCCAGCCTGGCCGCCAAAGGGGTTCGGGATTCCAAAACGGATTTTCTCAACACGGTGGCCAGTTTGCCGCCGCTGCAGTCAGCCCTGTTGCGCGAGCTGGCCGCTGACTCCTTGTTGGGGCCAGACGTACGCCGGCCTGGCCTGTTTTCCGCCGCCATGAAGGCGCGGTTATTGGCGCGGCTGGAGGCTGAAATGGGCGCGGCCCACGGGGTTTCAGTTGAAACGCCGTCGGTTCAGAATGCGCTGGACAAATTGCGCGAAGAAAACTTTCTCTGGCGCTCACAGCGCGGGTCTTATTCAGTCGAAGACGAGCAGTTTCTGGAGTGGCTGGCGGAGGAGGACCGGGACTCGAATATTGCTGGCTAGCACCAAGGGCGGGCAGTGAACAAAGTTATACTAACTAACATGAAGTATTAGTATAATTATTGACTATGCCACCACTCTACCTGGAGCAGTCCCTTTCAACTCAGACTGCCTATGCGCAGTTGTTTGACGCAGCCCTTGGCGCGGAGCATGTTCGCGGCCTCTCGGACCTGCAAGGCTCCTTCAACGCCAAGACCGTGAAAGGGCGCAAGTACTGGTATTTTCAGTACACCGAGCCCTCGGGTAAGCTGCACCAGGTTTACGTTGGCCCAGACGGTGAGCCACTGCAAAAGCTCATGGCCAAGAAAGACGCGCCAAGTGCTTCGTCTGCCCTGGGTCCACTGGCTCGTTCGGCAATCGCATTGGGTGGTGCTGCAGTGCTTGCGCGGCACTACCGCGTTATACGGCGCCTGGCCGATTACGGATTTTTCCGTGCCGGCGGTGTTCTCATCGGCACCCACGCATTCCTTGCCTTCGCTAACATGCTCGGCGTGCGATGGGGCGGCCAGGACCGCACGCAGGACATCGACTTTGCCCACGCTGGCAAAAGACTCTCACTCCTTTTGCCGAACAACGTCGAGGTCAAAACCAACGAGGCCATCACATCCCTCGAAATGGGGTTTTTGCCCGTATCCGGCCTGAGCGGGAAAACAGGCGGCAGCTACCTCATTCCGTCCGAGCCGGACTTCCGTCTGGACTTCTTGACACCGCTGCACCGCGGTGGCGATGCGCCCTACGCCCATCCGCAACTGCACATCACGCTTCAGCCACTGCCGTTCATGGAGTTTTCGCTGGAAAACGTGGAGCAGGCCGTACTCTTCTGCGCCGAAGGCGCCGTGCTCATCAACGTGCCCAGTCCGGAGCGCTATGCCCTGCACAAATTGGTGGTCTATGGCGAACGCATAGGGGCTTTTCGGGCCAAATCGACCAAAGACCTGGCCCAAGCGGCCTGCTTGCTCAGTTTTCTTTGGGACCACCGACGCGAAAACCTGGACCAGGCCCTGACCGACATGCTCACTCGCGGCAAAGGTTGGCTGGCCCGTCTAAAGCAAGGAGCCATAGCCTTGCACAAGGCTTACCCCGAATTACCCGCCGCAGAGTGGCTGTTCAACGCGACCTCGCGCTAACTGGGTGTTGCCGGACCGGGCGGCGGGGGCGAATGTCCAGCCTGATGCAGTATTTACCAAATATAACCAACTGGGTTAATATCAGCCCATGGGAAAAATTGGCCGTGGTGTTGACACTCGAACCAGTGGATTTTTACAAGAGCATGACCACTCCCTGCGGTCACGTTCACCGGAACGTCGGTCACGATCCCGGAATCACCGGTCACGTTGGACCGGAATACCCAACTGGTGATGTGTATTTGAAACTGACGGTCATTGATGACGTGCTGATCGTGTCCTTTAAGGAGCTATGAACATAAAATGTCCTGTTTGCGGCGCGGCTGAACTGATCCATGACACCCGCGACCTGCCCTACACCTACAAGGGTGAAACCACCCTCATTCCTGCGGTGACAGGTGACTTTTGCCCGGCCTGTTCTGAGTCCATTCTGGGTGCAGCCGAGTCTGATCGCGTGATGCGTGAGATGCGCGCTTTCTCAAAGCAGGTCAACGCCGCAATCGTCGATCCCGGTTTCATCGTCAGCGTGCGCAAAAAGCTCGCACTTGACCAGCGCGAAGCAGCCGAAATTTTCGGCGGCGGCGTGAATGCGTTCTCGCGGTACGAGAACGGCAAGACCAAACCGCCCTTGGCGCTGGTGAAGTTGCTCAAGGTACTTGACCGTCACCCCGATCTGTTGAACGAGGTCAGGACGGCGTAGGGCGCGCAGTGTCCGATTGAAGTACGCCTCAACCGCGCGGGACAACGGTTTGCGCGTGGCCTTCCCCGATGGGCAAGGCGGCATTCACTGGGTGCTGCCGTCCAGGCTGGATGCGGTGGAGTGACCAAAGCGCTGGCCTCTGCCTCTGAGACGGACGACTGTTCGTTGCAGCGGCATGAAGGATACCGTCACCGACAAGCCCAGCGCATCCAAGATGCCTGGCGGCGCGCATCAAACCAAGGTCGTGGGTGGTGCCATTTTCAACCTTATATTAAAAAAATCGTCTAAAATTTTAATAGCGGAATTTCTTATTAAAGGATCGCCACATGCTTCGTGACATCACCGGCAGCTATGCACAAAGCGTTGCTGGGGGCGAGATTGTTCGGGCCTTTGTCCCCAATGCGCTGCCCCCCGTTGCGCCCCTGGACGTGACCGGAGTGCGGCAACGCTTGCTTGAGCGGGCCACCCTGGCTATCGGGCGGCTCGATAGCGTCAGCACCCTGCTACCCGATCCGCAGCTCTTTCTCTACGCCTATGTGCGCCGCGAAGCGGTGCTGTCCTCGCAGATTGAAGGCACGCAATCGTCCTTGTCTGATTTGTTGTTGTTCGAGCTGGACGAAGCGCCCGGTGTGCCCTTAGACGATGTGGTGGAAGTATCCAACTACATCGCCGCGCTGGAGCACGGCATGGCGCGGCTGCGTGAAGGCTTTCCGTTGTGCAACCGATTGTTGCGTGAAATGCACGCCCACCTCATGGCACGTGGCCGGGGCAGTGACAAGGCACCGGGTG
>JAKFXU010000309.1 GCA_021731215.1 Rhodoferax sp. | reverse complement strand
AGCAATACTCAGTTCCCCTCACCCTGCCCCCAATAGCCAGCTTCATGTTGGTGACGGATGGCCAACACCAGGACGGCGTCCTGATTGTCCTCCATGCGATAGAGCCCGGCCCGTGTGGGCCATGAGGAAGGTCTGAGCAGTTAAGGAAACACGAGGAAAAAATCATGAGCAAAGTCGTTATTCGCACAGATGACCTAGACGGATTTTTCTCGCGCGCGAAAGACGCAGCCCGCAGAGCCGATCAAGCCCAAAACTTCGAGGGGGTCACCCCGCCAAATACAACGCCGCCCGGTCGCTTGTCCATGTCGCCACGCCGGAGCCAAAGAAGTCGGCATCTTCTGTCCATACCGGGCAAGCTGTCATCGTGGCACAGACATGCATGACAGGTAATACTTGCCGCCAGCACCCTTCAATACCCGCGCCCCCGATCAACCACCCCGGCCACAGGCTCGCCGCGTTCCAGCGCCATCATCTTGCCCGCGATCTGCGCAATCGATTCATCGCGCAGGGTGCGCGCCGAGGTGTGCGGCGTGATCGTGATTTTGGGATGCTGCCAGAACGGATGCTCTAGCGGCAGCGGCTCGCTGCGAAACACGTCGAGCGTGGCACCGGCCAGGTGTCCGCTGGCTATCAGCGCGATCAGGTCTTGTTCGACCAGATGGGCGCCGCGTGCCACGTTGATGACATAGGCGCCGGGTGGCAGTTTTGACAGGGTGTCAAAGCGCAGGATGTCACGCGTATCGGGCGTGAGCGGCAGCAGGTTGACCAGCACTTTGCTCACCGCCAGAAAATCATGGAACTGCGCCGCGCCGGCAAAGCTGCGCACGCCTTCAATGTCTTTGCTGGAGCGGCTCCAGCCCAGCACCGGGAACTCAAACTGGCGCAGCGCCCGCGCCACGCGTTGACCCAGCACGCCGAGGCCCATGACACCGACGCTGAAGTCGGCGCGCACCCGTGGCTTGCGGAACGACCACAGGCCGGCCCGGGCGTCCGCCTCATAAGCATCGAACTCACGAAAGTGACGGATCACGGCGTGGCAAACGTACTCGGCCATCTGCACCGACATGCCGGCATCGTCCAGCCGCACCACGGTGGCCTGCGGCGGCAAGCGCAGTTTCAATAAGGCATCGACGCCGGCGCCGATGTTGAAAATGCCTTTGAGTTGCGGCTGTTCATCAAAGAACTGTTGCGGCGGCGCCCACACCACGGCGTGCTCGGCGGGCGCGGCGCCGGCTTGCCAGACCTCGACCTGGGCACCCGGCAAGGCGGCGCGCAAACCCGTCAACCAGGGCCCGGCTTTGGTGTCGCTGCAGCAAAACGTAATCTTCATGGCGGCCAAGCCTAATCGATCACACGAGCTTGCGGCGTCATGCAGCGGACAGCTTGAGCAATTCTGCCCCGTCAGCCACCTGGTCGCCCGGCGCATAAAGCAGCTCGGCCACCACGCCATCGATCGGCGCGGCAATGGTGTGCTCCATCTTCATGGCGTCCATCACCGCCAGCGCCTGGCCGCGTGTGACCTGGTCGCCGACCTTGACCGCAAATGACACCACCTTGCCCGGCATCGGCGCGGTCAGGCGACCGCCCTCGACCTGGGTATCGCCGGCATGCGCCAGCGCATCAATGGCTGTTATTTGCGTGGCGCCCTTGGCAGAAAACACATGGGCGACCGCGCCGATGCGGTAGACGCTGACAATCTGGCGCCGGGCCGCAAAGTGGACATCGATGCCGTGCGTGACCGGCGCAAACGCGAACACGCCGGATTCATCCGCCACGTCGAGCTGCAAGCCACCGTCGTGCAGCGTGGTCAGTTGCACCGTGTGCAGAACGCCCTGAAACTCGTAGTCAAAACGGCGCGTGCTGGGCCCATGCGAGCGCCAGCCATCGCGCCGGGCCCAGGGGTCGAGCCAATCGGCGCGCTGCTTGATTTGTGCCTCAAAGGCCTGCTCCCGCAGCAAGACCTCGGCAATGGCGCTGGCCACCGCCAGACTCAAACCGACCTTCTCCTGCCTGAACAACACCGCCTCTTCCCGCGGAATCAGCGCGGTGTCCAGGTCGGCCTGCACAAAGGAGCGGCTTTGCACCACGTTGCGCAGGAACTGCACATTGGTGTTGAGGCCGACGATGTGGGTCTGGGCCAAGGCGGTGTCGAGCCGGGACAGCGCCTGTTCGCGCGTGTCGCCATGCACGATCAGCTTGGCCACCATGGAGTCATAGAACGGGGAAATGGCATCGCCCTGGCGCACGCCGGAATCGACCCGGACCCCGGTGCCGGAGCCGCCCAGGGCAGCGCTGCGTTCGAAGCTCACACAATCGGGCAGGCCGTAGACGTGCAGCGTGCCGGTGGCGGGCAGAAAATTGTTATCCGGGTTCTCGGCGCAGATGCGCGCCTCGATGGCGTGGCCGGTGATTTTCAACTGGTCTTGCATCAGTGGCAGCGGCTCGCCACTGGCGACCCGCAACTGCCACTCCACCAGGTCCTGCCCGCTGATGGCTTCCGTGACCGGATGCTCGACCTGCAGGCGCGTGTTCATCTCCATGAAATAGAAAGCCCCCACGCTTGCCACTTCCCCGGGATCGGCCTTGGCCGATAACGCATGTGCTGCGCTGCCCCCCGAGGGGGCCCTCGCGCCTTGGGACGGCCCGGCGTCGATCGACTCGTTTTCAACTATTGAAGAACGCGGCTCCACGATGAATTCCACCGTGCCGGCGCCCACGTAGTTGACCGCCTGCGCCGCCGCCACGGCGGCCTCGCCCATCTGCTGGCGCAACTCGGGCGTCATGCCCGGTGCCGGCGCTTCCTCCAGCACCTTTTGATGGCGGCGCTGCACCGAGCAATCACGCTCGAACAAATAGACATAGTTGCCCTGGGTGTCGCCGAAGACCTGAATCTCGATATGGCGCGGCCGCTGCACGTACTTTTCAATCAGCACCGCATCGTCACCAAAACTGTTGCTGGCCTCGCGCTTGCAGCTTGCCAGCGCCGCGGCAAAGTCCTCGCTCTTGTCGACCGCCCGCATGCCCTTGCCGCCGCCGCCGGCGCTGGCCTTGATCAGCACCGGGTAGCCGATGCTGTCGGCCTCGCGCTGCAGCAGGGCCGGGTCCTGGTCGCTGCCGTGGTAACCCGGCACCAGCGGCACACCGGCTTGTTCCATCAACTGCTTGGACTCGGCCTTCAGACCCATGGCCTTGATGGCGGATGGGGGCGGGCCGATGAAGACCAGACCGGCGTCGGCGCAGGCCTGGGCAAATTCCTCGTTCTCACTCAGGAAGCCATAGCCCGGGTGCACCGCTTGCGCGCCGGTGGCCTTGGCGGCTTCCAGAATGCGCTGCCAGCGCAAATAACTGTCCTTGGGCGCGCTTGAGCCGATGTGCACCGCCTCGTCGCAGACGCTGACGTGCTTGGCGTTGGCATCGGCATCGGAGTAAACCGCCACCGTCTTGATCGCCATGCGCCGGGCCGTAGCGGCCACGCGGCAGGCGATCTCGCCCCGGTTGGCAATGAGAATTTTGTTGAACATGGTGGTCCTCTTAAAACTTGTTCGCGGTGCAGCAACGGCAGGCAGTCAGCCCAGCCAGTTGGGTTTGCGTTTTTGCAGGAAGGACTGCACGCCCTCCCGGCCTTCGCCGCTGGCGCGGATGTCGGCAATGCCTTCGACCGTGCGCGCCACCAGCGCGGCATCGATGTCGCGCCCGGCCACCTCCTGCAGCAGCGTTTTGCAGCTGCGCACGGCGTTCGGGCTGGCGCTTGCCAGCGTCTGCACCAGCTCCGCCACCTTGGCGTCGAGCAGTTCGGCACTGACCACTTCATGCACAAAGCCAATGCGGTGCGCCTCGGTGGCGCTGAAGCGCTCGGCGGTCAAGAAGTAGCGGTGCGCTGCCCGTGCACCCATGGCACGAATCACGTAGGGGCTGATGGTGGCCGGAATCAGGCCCAGTTTGACTTCGCTCAGGCAGAAGATGGCAGTGTCGACACTGACCGCCATGTCGCAGGCCGCCACCAGGCCCATGCCGCCGGCGAACACATCGCCCTGCACGCGGGCCACGGTGGGCTTGGGACATTGGTACATGACGCGCAGCATGTCGGCCAGGGCGGCCGCATCGGCCAGGTTTTCGGCGCGCGTATTGTCGGCCATGCGGCGCATCCAGTTCAGATCGGCACCGGCGCAAAAAGCCGGGCCGACGGCGGCCAGCACCACCGCGCGCACCTCGGCCCGGCTGGCGGCGTCCTGAAAGGCACGCGTCATTTCGGCCACGACTTGATCGTTGAAGGCATTGCGCAGCTCGGGGCGGCTGAGCGTGATAGTCAGCAGCGGCCCCTGTTGGGTGATTTGAAGAGCGCTCATGGCTTACATCCGGAACACGCCGAATTGGGTCGCGGGGATCGGGGCGTTGAGCGCGGCGCTCAAGCCCAGCGCCAGCACCCGGCGGGTATCGGCCGGGTCGATGATGCCGTCGTCCCACAGCCGGGCAGTGGCGAAATAGGGGTGGCCTTGCTCTTCATACTGGTTGCGAATCGGGGCCCGGAAAGCCTCTTCTTCCTGCGCGCTCCAGCTGCCGCCCTTGGCCTCGATGCCATCGCGCCGCACCGTGGCCAGCACGCTGGCCGCCTGTTCGCCGCCCATCACGCTGATCCGGGCATTGGGCCACATCCACAAAAAGCGCGGCGAATAGGCACGCCCGCACATGCCGTAGTTGCCGGCGCCAAAGCTGCCGCCGATGATGATGGTGAACTTGGGCACCTGGGCGGTGGCCACCGCGGTCACCATCTTGGCGCCGTTGCGCGCGATGCCCTCGTTCTCGTACTTGCGCCCGACCATGAAACCGGTGATGTTCTGCAGGAAGATGAGCGGGATCTTGCGCTGGCAGCAGAGCTCGATGAAGTGCGCGCCCTTCAAGGCCGACTCGCTGAACAAAATGCCGTTGTTGGCAATGATGCCGACCGGCATGCCCTCGATGTGGGCAAAACCGGTCACCAGCGTGGTGCCAAAGCGCGGCTTGAACTCGTGCAGCTCGGAGCCATCGACGATGCGGGCGATGATCT
>JAKFXU010000310.1 GCA_021731215.1 Rhodoferax sp. | reverse complement strand
CACCGGCGGTCAGGGTTCGTACCGCATCGCGTTCTCGCACTACGCCCAGGTGCCCGATGGCACGCAACAGCAACTCGCCAGCCAATACAAGGCGACCAACCTGGGCGACGAGTAAAGCCGCGCGTCCAGGCGTTGACCGGAGCCTGTGATCAGCCGGTGATGAGCTTCAGATCGGCCGCACTGAGCCAGCGCCACTGGCCGGGCGCCAGCTCAGCGGGCAGGCGCAGGCCGCCAATCTGCGAGCGGTGCAGGGCCTCGACCCGGTTGCTGACAGCGGCCACCATGCGCTTGACCTGGTGGTACTTGCCCTCGGTCAGGGTCAGGCGCAAATGGTGGCTTGACACCCACTCTGCCGCCGCCGCCCGCACCGGCTTGGGGTCATCGTCGAGCACCACGCCGGCCAGCAGCTTGTTGACCTGCGCCTGATCCAACGGATGCTTGACCGTCACTTCGTACACCTTGGGCACGTGATGGCGCGGCGAACTCATGCGGTGGATGAACTTGCCGTCATCGGTCAACAGCAGCAAACCGGTGGTGTCCTGATCGAGCCGCCCGACCGCCTGCACCCCCTGCACCGCCCCCTTTTGTGGCCGCAGTCGCAGCGGCGACGGCAGCAGGGTGTAAATACTGGGATAGGTGGATGGCTTTTGCGAACACTCGGTGGCAGTCGGCTTGTGCAGCATCACATAGGCCTTTTCCTGGTACGGCCAGTCCACCCCCTGAACCCGCAAGCGCAAGCCATCGGCTGCAAATTCAGCAGCCGATTGGGTATGGACGACCGGAACCAGCGCCTCATTGGACTCATAAACCTGGACCAGGCCCTGCTGCACCAGACCGGCGCAGACGCGCCGGGTACCGAAACCCTGGGAATAAAGAATGTCTTGTAACTGCATGCCCCAAGTATCGCAAAGAGTTCCCGCTCCACTTGATCGTGAAACACCGAGATTAGTACGGTCGCTCCCTGCAATTTGAATAACATTTCTTCAAATTGCAGGAAATTGCTATCATGCGGCCATGATTGAACGCAACATCGCGCCAACATTGCAACGCCTTGCGAGACAGTATCCGGTTGTCACCGTCACCGGGCCTCGGCAAAGCGGCAAAACCACGCTGGCGAAAGCCCTCTTTCCCGGCAAGCCCTACGTTACGCTGGAAGACCCTGACGTTCGCCGCTACGCCACCAACGATCCACGGGGCTTTTTGGCGGTCTTTGCGCAGGGCGCCCTATTTGACGAGATACAGCGTGCGCCCGAACTGCCATCGTATTTGCAAGGCATGGTAGACGCAAACTCGCAGCCGGGGCGTTTCATCCTTACGGGTAGCCAGCAATTTGAGTTGATGACGCAAGTCTCGCAATCGCTGGCCGGGCGTACCGGCGTGCTTCGCCTGCTGCCGTTCACGCTGGCTGAGGTGCAACGCTTGAAAGACACACCGGAAACACCTGACCTGGCCGGCAGTCTGCTCGCCGGTTTCTACCCCCGCATCCATGACAAGGGCCTTGACCCCTCGCAAGCACTGGCTGACTACTTCGCCACTTATGTCGAGCGCGATTTGCGCCAACTCGCCGCGGTTCATGATTTGCAACGGTTCGAGCGTTTTGTCCGCTTATGTGCCGGGCGCACCGGGCAGTTGCTAAACCTCAACAGCCTGGGCAACGACGCGGGCGTGTCGCACGTCACTGCCAGAGCATGGATCGACCTGCTGCAAACCAGCTATATCGTGCACTTGCTACCGCCCTGGTTTACCAACACCGGCAAACGCCTGGTCAAATCACCCAAGCTCTATTTTTATGACGTCGGCCTGGCCTGCTGGTTGCTGGGACTGCGCACACCCGAACAGGTAGCGCGCGACCCGCTGTGGGGCAGCCTGTTTGAGAACTTCGTCATCATGGAAGCCATGAAAGACCGTCTGAACGCGGGTGAAAGCGCCGAGATGTATTTCTATCGCGACTCAGAAGGCAACGAAGTCGACTTGCTGTTGCCCGCAGGTGGCAAGATGCACGCGATCGAAATCAAAGCCGGCGCCACGGTCAACCCTGATTACTTCAAAGGCCTCAAGACCTTTGCGGCCCATCATCCATCGACCCTGGCGGGTGGCAGCGTCATATTTGGCGGTGCGCAAGGCCAAAACCGCAGTGACTGGCCCGTGCATTCCTGGCTTGAGTTACGGATCAAAGCAGGCGCGCCGCCTCCTGCGCCGCCACCGTCCCTTCGTCAGTCGGAATGACCCAGACCTCAACCCGGCTCTCGGGCGTATGAATGGCCAGCACCTGGTCACCGGTGGCCTGCTGGTTCAACAGCGGATCGATGGCTACTCCGAGCCAGGCCAGGCGTTCGCCCACCTGCTGGCGCAGCACCGTGTCATGCTCGCCAATGCCGCCGCTGAAGCTCAGCAGGTCGAGCCCGTTCATGCAGGCCACCAGTGCGCCCGACTCGCGTACCACCCGGTGCGTGAACAGATCGATCGCGCGCTGCGCCGCTGGGCTGGCGTCATCACGCAGGCGCCGCATGTCGGCCGAGATGCCCGACACCCCGAGCAGACCGCTTTGTTTGTAGAGCAGGGTTTGCAGCCGGTCATGGTCCCAGCCCTGCTCCAGCAGGTACAAGAGCACGCCGGCATCAAGTGAACCGCTGCGGGTGCCCATCATCAAGCCGTCAAGCGCCGAAAAACCCATGGTGGTGGCGCAACTGCGCCCCGCGCGCGCGGCGCACAGGCTGGCGCCGTTGCCCAGATGCGCCATCAGGACCCGGCCACCAGCGAGTGTGCTGCGCTGCTGCAGCACACCCATCACGTACTGGTAGGACAGGCCATGAAAGCCGTAGCGGCGCACCCCCAGCTCAGTCACCGATTTTGGCAAGGCAAAGGCGTAATCGACCTCGGCCAGCGTGGCGTGGAAAGCGGTGTCAAAGCAGGCCACCTGGGGCGTGGCCGGAAACGCTTTTTGAAAGGCCCGAATGCCCTGCAGATTGGCCGGCTGGTGCAAGGGCGCCAAGGAATTGAGCCGGGTCAACCGCTCCAGCACATCATCGGTGACGCGCACGCTGGCCGAAAAATCCTGCCCGCCATGCACCACGCGGTGGGCAATGGCATCGATCTTCGGTAGCGCGGCCTCGGCGCTGAGCAGTTCGCCCAGGCTGCGCAGGGCCTGGGCAAACGGCTGCGCCGTGGCCGGTAGTTGGCGCTTGATTCGTTGCCCCTGAAAGGTCCAGCCCAGCACCGGCGCGCCACCGGGCTCGAGCCCCTCGATACTGCCAGTCAGCACGCTGGGCTGCACCTGCCGATTGAGCAGCGGGTGGATGGAAAACTTGAGCGTGGAAGAGCCCGCATTGACGGCAAGAATGGCCATGGCGCGCCCCTTACCAGACGTCGCGCGGCTGGTCGCGCCGGGCGTTGTGCGCCGCCAGTTGCGCCAGTAGCGCGGACGCGACCCGGTTCAGGGGGCCGTCGGCCCGGCTGGTCAGCGCAATCGGCACGCGCGCGCCCAGCACCAGGCCGGCGCCGCTGGCACCCGCCAGGTACTCCAGTTGCTTGGCCAGCATATTGCCCGACTCCAGGTCCGGCACCGCCAGGATGTCGGCGTTGCCGGCCACCTTTGATTCGATATTCTTGATGCGCGCGGCCTGGGCCGAAATCGCGTTGTCAAAAGCCAGCGGGCCATCGAGCACGCCACCGGTGATCTGGCCGCGGTCGGCCATTTTGCACAGGGCGGCGGCGTCGAGCGTGGAGGGAATGTTGGGGTTGACGGTTTCCACCGCCGACAGGATCGCGACCTTGGGCGTGGCCACGCCCAGGATGCGCGCGAAGTCGATGGCGTTCTGGATGATGTCGGCCTTTTCCTTCAGGCTGGGGCGAATGTTGAGCGCGGCGTCGGTGATCAGCAGCGGCTTGCTGTACAGGGGCACATCAAAGCGGAACACATGCGACATGCGCCGCCCGGTGCGCAGCTCCGCTCGCGCCAGCACGGCGACAATCAACTCGTCGGTGTGCAGACTGCCTTTCATCAGCACCTCGACCTCGCCCTTGGCCGCCATGTCGGCCGCCTTTTCCGCCGCCGCATGGCTGTGCGGCACCGAGATGATCTCGACGCCGGCCAGGTCGATGCCAGCCTCCTTGGCCAGATGGCGAATGCGCACTTCGGGACCAATCAACACCGGCACAATCAGGCCGTGGCGCGCCGAGTCCATGGCGCCGCTGAGCGAACCCACATCGCAGGGATGAACCACGGCGCAGCGCACCGCCGCCATGCCGGCACTCAAGGCCAGCAGATCCCGGAACCGCGCTTGCGGGTCAAACAGGCTGATTTGCGGCGCATGGACGCGCGGCAGGCGCACCTTGACCCGGGGCGCCAGCACCCTGGCGGTGCCGTGCAGCACGCGCTCGCCTTTCTGATTGAGCACCTGGCAGTCAAGCTCGACACTCTGGTGCGCGTCGTCCTTGCTCAGCACCGTGACCGTCACGGTCAGGGTGTCACCAACGCGAACCGGTTTGGTGAAGTGCAAGACCTGATCCTGGTAAATGGTGCCGGAGCCCGGAAACTGGGTCCCGAGCAGGGCCGAAATCAGGGCGCCGCCCCACATGCCGTGCGCAATCACACCGTGGTACAGGGTGTCGTTGGCGAACTCGGCATCCAGGTGGGCCGGGTTGGTGTCGCCCGACACGGCGGCAAAGGCCGCGATATCGGCCAGGCTCAGGGTGCGCAGCAGGCGCGCGCTCTGGCCCGGCGTGATTTCGTCGTAGGTGAAGTTTTCAATCAGATCAGTGTTCAGGGTGGAATTCATGCTGGCGATGGCCTTGAGCCTTGTTTTGGCAAAACTTCGAGTATGCACGGGAAAACCCTAGGTCGAGCGCCGCTGGCGCACGCTAATTCGCTGGCGCTGACTGCAGCCATTGCGTGACCCGCCATTTCAGACACCGGCGAAACGCCCCCCGGCAGGTAAGTCCAATGACTCTCAATGTGGTCTGAATTCACCGCAATTCATACCAGACGCCACGCCCGCTGCCCTGCTGGTTTAGATGACCGCGCTCCACCAAGCTGCGCAAGTGCT
>JAKFXU010000390.1 GCA_021731215.1 Rhodoferax sp. | reverse complement strand
GTGCCGCAAGATCAACGGCATTGGCCCCAAGGCCGATGAAAAACTCAAAGGGCTGGGGATTGAGACCATCGGTGAACTGGCGCAAAAAGAGCTGACCTGGCTGAGCCAGCAGTTCGGTAAGAAGACCGGGGCCTGGCTGTTTGACGCCGCCCACGGCCGCGATGAGCGGCCGGTGGTGACCGAGAGTGAGCCGGTGTCAATGAGCCGCGAAACCACGTTCGAGCGCGACTTGCACGCGGTGCGCGACCGGGTCGAATTGGGCGCGCTCTTCACCCGGCTGTGCACCAGCGTGGCCGAGGACTTGGCCGCCAAAGGCTACGCCGGCAAAACCATCGGCATCAAGCTGCGCTATGACGATTTCAAAAGTGTGACGCGCGACCAGACGCTGGCGTTTTACACCGCTGACGCCCACACCATTCGCCAGATTGCCGGGCAATGTCTGAAGCGGGTGCCGCTGGAGCAACGCTTGCGCTTGCTGGGGGTACGCGTGGGCTCGCTGGTCAAGGTGGGCAGCACGGAACCGCCTGCAGCCAGTGCGCCAGCCGGGCTGCCGCCCGCAGCACCAGAGGCTGCCGATTGGCGGGCCAAGCCCGATCAACTGTTTTAAAAAACTGAAAACCGCATCGCCCACCTGGTGCTCAACCAGGGCCCTGCGCCAGCCCGGTGTGATTTAGCTCCCGCCAGTGCTCAGGCCAGCGCTGATCCAGCGTACAGTATGCGGTCGAACCTAGTTCACTCCCCAATGCTTCAGAGGACTTTCATGCAGCCAACCAGTTTGATGCGTCGTTTTACCATCCGTTTTCGCATGTGGGGCGCCATTGCTGTGGTGGCCTTGGCCCTGGGCGCGATCGGCGCGATCGGGGTCGCGGCGCAGCTCTACGCCAACAACATCACGGTCAAACTGGTGGCGCAGGACATGGCCTCGCTGGCCGAGCTTGGACGCTTGCAGCAAGCCATGGCCAGCCTGCGCCTGAACGAGAAGGACATGGTGATCCAGTACGAAAACAGCGTGGAGGCGTCCGCGCACAAGGAGGCGTGGACCCAGTCCTACCTGCAGATGGACAGCGCGGCCAAGGCGCTCGATCCGCTGTTGCCCCAAGACGCGCAGCGCTCGCAGCTCAAGCAGATTCTGGCTGACATGCATGAGTTCCGCAAGCAGTTCGGACCGATGGCCACCAAACTCGAATCGATGGCCTTTCCCTCGGCGCAGGTGGCGGCGGCCACCATCGGCCAGATCGAACCGATATTCAAGAAGGCCAATGAAGGCGTAAAGCAACTGGCCAAGGACGTTCAGGCCACGACTCAACGCAACCAGAGCGACTTGCAGACCACCGTCAAGCAGGTGGTTTGGCTGATCGCCGCTGTCACCGCCTTGCTGCTGGCAATCATCGTCCCGCTGACGCTGCTGAACCTTCGCTCCATTTGCCAGCCGATTGACCGGGCGGAACAATTCGCCAAGGCCATTGCGCAGGGTGATCTGACCGACCAGCACATTGACCTGCGCGGCAATGACGAGCCAGCCCGGCTGCTGCGCTCTCTGGCCGACATGCGGCAATCGCTCGGGGCCTTGGTCGGGCAGGTGCGGCACTCGACCGACAGCCTCTCCACCGCCAGCGCCGAGATCGCCTCCGGCAACCAGGACCTGAGCGTGCGCACCGAACAGACCGCCAGCAATTTGCAGCGCGCCGCCTCCAGCATGGACCAGTTGACGAACACGGTCCGCCAGACCGCCGAGGCCTCGCGCCAGGCGAATCAGTTGGCTTCATCGGCGGGCGAGGTGGCGGCACGCGGCGGCTCGGTGGTTTCCCAGGTGGTCAGTACCATGAGCGACATCCATGCGAGTTCGAAGAAAATCAGCGACATCATCGGCGTCATCGATGGCATCGCTTTTCAGACCAATATTCTGGCCTTGAATGCGGCGGTGGAGGCGGCACGCGCGGGCGAGCAAGGCCGTGGTTTTGCCGTGGTGGCCAGCGAGGTGCGCAGCCTGGCGGGCCGCTCGGCGCAGGCGGCCAAGGAAATCAAGGGTCTGATTGGCGCCAGCGTGGAGCGCATCGCCACCGGATCCAGACTGGTCACGGATGCGGGCCAGACCATGGCCGAGATTGTGAGTTCGGTGCAACGCGTGTCGGACATCATTGGCGAGATCACGGCCGCAGCGGCGGAGCAAAGCCATGGCATTGGCGAAATCAACACCTCGGTGCTGCAGTTGGACCAGATGACGCAGCAAAATGCCGCCTTGGTCGAGCAGTCAGCGGCCGCCACCGCCAGCATGCGCGAGCAGGCGCAGCGACTGGCCGAGGTGGTGGGCACGTTCAAACTCAGCGGCCCCGGCGCGCTCAGTCAGGCGCGGGAGCAGCAGCGCCTGTCGGCACCCGCTTGAAGGTGGTCTGTCGCTACTGCCGCGCTGTGCGGACATTGGCCGGCAAGGCCTGCGGATAACTGGTGCGAAACGGGTTGATGTCCAGCCCACCGCGGCGGGTATAACGCGCATACACCGCCAATTTGATCGGTTGGCAGCGGCTCCAGATGTCCATGAAGATGCGTTCCACGCACTGCTCGTGGAACTCGTTGTGGTTGCGAAAACTGACCAGGTACTGCAGCAGCCCCTCCTGCTCGATCGGCGCGCCGCTGTAGCTGATCTGCACCGTGCCCCAGTCGGGCTGGCCGGTCACCAGGCAATTGCTCTTGAGCAGATTGCTGGTGAGCACTTCCGTCACCGGCGCTTCACCGGTCGCCACCCGCAATAGATCAGGGGCCGGGGTGTAGCGGCTGCATTCGATATCGAGCCGATCCAGGCTCAGGCCGTCGAGCTCCTGCACTGATTGACGCGCGAACTGCTCGGGCAGCAAGATTCTGACGCCAATCAAGGCCGGGGGCGAGCCCTTGGCGGAGGGTTCGACTGAGGTACCGCGCCACACGGCTTCGCTCAGGTCTGAGCGCAGGCGCTCTCTGACCGCCTCGGCATCAGGGAAGCGGGTGTTGTTGAAACTGTTGAGGTAGAGTTTGAAGGACTTGCTCTCGATGATGTTGGGGCTCTCGCACGGCACCGTGATGTGCGCCAGCGCCACCTGCGGTTTGCCACGCAGGTTGAGCCAGCTCAGCTCAAACGCGGTCCACATGTCGGCGCCCAGAAAAGGCGGAGCGCCGGCAATGCCGATTTCGACCCGCTTGGCCAAACGTGCCATCGGAAACAAGAGGGATGCGTCGTAATGATCGGCGTAGGCCGAGGCTTGACCAAGTTGGGAATGTTCGGGGCTGTTCATGGCGTCGGGGGCGTTGCTATCCATTTGTCATTGCCGCGAGGGCGCGCATCAAGGAGTTTGCCGGCGGCGAAAAACCAGCCGCTCCGGTCGCGATACGGCAGCCTCGAACGCATAGCCTTCGGCGTCAAAACCTTCGAGTTGCCGCGGCGTCATGACCCGCTGCGTCGCCGCGTAGCGCGCCATCAGGCCACGCGCGCGCTTGGCCATGAAGCTGATGATCTTGTAATGGCCATTTTTGTATTCCTCAAACACGCACTCGACGACGCGCGCCTTGAGCGCCTTGGCGTCCACCGCCTTGAAGTACTCCCTGGATGCCAAATTCACCACCACCGGCGATACGTCGCGCTGCAAACGCTGGTTCAGGTAGTCGGAAATTTGCGCGCCCCAGAACTGGTAAAGGTTCTTGCCCTGCGCATTGGCGAGTGCGGTGCCCATCTCCAGCCGGTAGGGCTGCATCCAGTCGAACGGGCGCAGCACGCCGTACAGGCCGCTCAAGATACAGACATGCTCTTGCAGCCAGGCCAGTTCCTCGACGCTCAGGCTGCTGGCGTTCAGCCCGGCATAGACATCCCCATTGAAGGCCAGCACCGCCGGTTTGGCATTTTTTGCCGTGACTTTAGGGCGCCATGCCGCATAACGCGCCACGTTCAGGCCCGCCAGGCTATCGCTCAAACTCATCAGCGTGGCAATCTGTTGCGGTGACTTTTCCCGCAGCAGCTTGATCAGCTCGGTCGATTGCTTGACGAACAGGGGTTGGCTGTGCGGCAGCTCGCCCACCGGGGTCTCGTAGTCAAGTGATTTGGCGGGGGACAGCAGGAACAGCATGGCAAAAGAGCATGATTGAAAGCTGCAATTATGGCTTTCTTGAAATCGACCCTTGGTAGGGTGGGCAAAGCGCAGCGTGCCCACGCGGCAGCGCATCCGTGGGCACGCTGCGCTTTGCCCACCCTACGCACTACGCACTCAGACCGACAGGATGTCCACCCATCTAGCGCAAGTCAGCGGCCAGCGAGGCCAGGGTTTCGGGCGCAATCAGGGTGTGCGCCGGGTAGTTGCCGTGATCACAGCCGAGCTTGACGCTGGCGCCGGCCTTGACGGCGGCGCACATGGCGGGTGTCAACTCGAAGCGCACAAAATGCACGGCCGAGGTTTTTTCGTCGTTCTCGCGCTCCAGATCCTCGTCGGCGATGGCGTAAACACGCGGCTGACCTTCAACTTCGACAAACAGCCGGTCCTCAATCCCGATCAGGCGGGCCAGTTCGCGCCGACGCTCGTTTTCATCGGGGTACTCGATCAACATGGTGGCTTTCCAGTTGCTTCCATCGGGCACCAACGGCCCGTAGACCTCGATTTCCTGAAGAATGCCCTCTTCTTCAAAAATTTTCTCGATGCGCAGCATTTCCTGAATCTGATAGCGAATGGTGGCTTCGCTCTCGAACTGCAGGTTGACGTGCTCACCCAAATGCACACTGCGCAAGCGACGCTGGACAACGATTTCGCCGTGGTGGGACTTGCGGTATTTGGCGTACGCCTCCAGTGTCATAAGGCTCTCAGGGGTGATGTTTCCAGTAATTTGCATTTTTGATTCCTTACTTCAATCCATAAGCCCGAGCGACCAAAGACAGCGGATGCTGCAACTCGGGTGCGCCCAGGCCGTTGACTTCAAAACCCTGGGCGATGTGGTGGCCGCCGAGCGGGCAGTCCGAGCTGATGAAATCAGGCTTGGCGCCGTCTTTCATGCTGGCCATGGCCTTGAACACCGGTTTGCCGATCTTCATGGCGGTCTGGTGGTAGGC
>JAKFXU010000025.1 GCA_021731215.1 Rhodoferax sp. | reverse complement strand
GCCCTGGCCAATGCCCGAGGTCTCGACCACGATCAGATCGAAACCAGCCACCTTGCAGGCCGCAATCACGTCCGGCAGCGCCGCGCTGATCTCACTGCCGAAGTCGCGCGTGGCCAGACTGCGCATGAACACGCGTTGACCCGAATCACCCTGCACTCGCCCTTGCACCGGCTCGACCTGCGCGGCAGTCTTCCACGGGCTGATGGCGTTCATGCGAATGCGATCGCCCAGCAGCGCGCCCCCGCTTTTGCGCCGTGAGGGGTCGATGCTGATCAGGGCCACGCGCAGGCGGTCGTTCTGGTCCAGCCGCAGGCGGCGGATCAGCTCATCGGTCAGGGAGGACTTGCCGGCGCCGCCGGTGCCCGTGATGCCCAGCACCGGTGCCGTCTTGGTGGCGGCCAGGGTGCGGATTTCCTGCACCAGGGACGTCAACTGGGCGTCGGGCGCCGCTTTGCTCTCGCCGGCGGCCTTTTCGTTCTCCAGCGCGGTGATGAGTTGCGCCAGCGCGCGCCAGCTCATCTCGCCGTGGCCCTGGATGGCGGCGATGTCGGTGGGTGCGTAACCGGACAGGTCCTGGTCGCAGCGCATCACCATCTCGCCGATCATGCCGGCCAGGCCCATGCGCTGGCCGTCTTCCGGGCTGAAGATGCGGGCCACGCCATAAGCCTGCAGCTCCCGAATTTCGGGCGCCACGATGACCCCGCCACCGCCGCCAAAGACCTGGATGTGGGCGCCGCCGCGCGCTTTGAGCAGGTCCACCATGTATTTGAAATACTCGACGTGCCCGCCCTGGTAGGAGCTGATGGCGATGCCCTGCGCATCCTCCTGCAGGGCGGCCGTCACCACCTCTTCCACGCTGCGGTTGTGACCGAGGTGAATCACCTCGGCGCCCATGCCCTGCAGGATGCGGCGCATGATGTTGATGGCCGCATCGTGGCCGTCGAACAGGCTGGCAGCGGTGACAAAGCGCACCTTGTTGACGGGACGGTAATTGGCCAAGGCCTTGAATTCAGCGGACAGATCGGTCATGGTGGAGCTCCGGGGTGGCGAGGCCATAGCGCAGTGGGGCAACTGACTCGGTATCAGAATCAGAATCGCATTCACAGACTTGACGTTTACGTAAACGTCAATCTTAGCGCTTTTCCAAAACCAAGGGGGCGCTTGCGCGCCCCCTTGTTTCGTTTCACCCCAAGCAGCGCATGACTTATTTGTACAGTACCTCCGGCAGCCACATGCCAATCGCCGGGAACTGGTACAGCAAGAAGATGGCGAAAACCTGGATCGCCATAAATGGCAGCATGCCGGCAAAGATCTGGTTCAGGGTCACGTGCGGCGGACTCACGCCTTTGAGGTAGAACGCCGCCATCGCCACCGGAGGGCTCAGGAAGGCGGTCTGCAGGTTCAGCGCCACCAGCAAGCCGAAAAACAAGGGATCAATGCCGAAGTGCGGCAGCAGCGGGATGAAGATCGGCATGAAAATCACGATGATCTCGGTCCACTCCAGCGGCCAGCCCAGCAGAAAGATCACGACCTGCGACAGGATCAGGAACTGCACCGGCGTCATGTCCAGCGACAGCACCCACTGATTGATGAGCTCCTGCCCGCCGAGCAAGGCGAACGCGGCCGAGAAAATGCTTGACCCGACAAACAGCCAGCACACCATGGCGCTGGTCTTGGCGGTGAGGTAAACCGATTCCTTGAGCACCCCGAGGTTGAGCCGCCGGTAGGCCGCCGCCAGGGCCAAACCGCCCAGCGAGCCCATGGCCGCGGCTTCGGTCGGCGTTGCCAGGCCGAACACGATGGTGCCCAGCACCGCCATGATCATGACCGCCAGCGGAAAGAACGATCCCAGCAGCATCTTGAAAATCTCCAGCCGGGCGAAACTGAAGATCGCATAAAACAGCACCAGTGCCACGGTACAACTGACCAGCGCGATCCAGAAACTCATGGGTGCTGGCACACGCTCAAGCGACACCGCTGACGCGGCTGCAACTGGCGCGGCCGTCTCCGTGGGCGCGCTGGCGGTGGGCGCTGGCGAGGCCTCTTCGGCGGGGGGTTCCGCCAAGCCGCCCGCTTCGGCCGTTCCGTCGGCGACCTCGCCCAGCGCAGCGCTGCCCATCGCGACCACCCCTTCAAACACCTCTTGCTGGGGCGGCGCCGTCACCTTCAGAAAAACAAGCGACATGATCAACGCCACCGCCAGCGCCGGGAGCAAGGCGATGAGCAGGTGCTTGATCAGCTCGCGCATCGGGACCGCCGCATTGCGCTTGCCCTTGAGGGCGCCGATCAGCCCGGGAAGAACTTTGTTATTGACAGTTTCCGAGATGATTTGGGCGAATTCTGGCAAAGGCACGCGCCGGTCTTCGGCCGCCATCGGCGGTGCCAGACTGGGCTTGAGTTTGGCCAGCACAATCACGTAGAGGATGTACAAACCGGCCAGCATCAGGCCGGGAAAGAACGCGCCCGCGTAGAGCTTGACCACCGACACGCCGGCGGTGGCGCCGTACACGATCAGCATGACCGAGGGCGGGATTAGAATACCCAGGCAGCCGCCGGCCGTGATGGCCCCGGCCGAGAGCTGCACGCTGTAGCCCGCGCGCAGCATCGCGGGCAATGCCAGCAAGCCCATCAGCGTGACCACGGCGCCGACAATGCCGGTGGCGGTGGCGAAAATCGCACAGGTGATGATGGTAGCCACTGCCAGCGAACCCGGCACCCGCGCGGTGGCCAGGTGCATGCTCTTGAACAGCTTCTCGATCAGGTTGGCGCGCTCGATCAAATAGCCCATGAACACGAACAGCGGGATCGAAATCAGCACGTCATTGGACATCACCGAATAGGTGCGCTGCACCATCAGGTCCAGCGTCTGTTGCACCGCCAACGTTGGACTCTGGCTGCGGTAGGCAATCCAGGCGAACACCATGCCCATGCCCATCAGGGTGAACGCGGTGGGAAAGCCGAGCATGATGGCGACCACGATCAGCGCCAGCATCAGCAGTCCGAGGTGGCCGTTGGTCATCATCGACGGCGCTGGCAACAGGCTAAATGCCGCAAGCACGACTGCGGCCATGATCGATAGCCCGAACCAAACTTCTTTTCTCACTTGGGGTGCTCCTTGGAATTGACGACGAGGACATCAAGTTTGGCAATATCCTCGTCGGTGACGTGCACCATTTCCTTCAGTTTTTCGACGTCCACTTCCTCCACGTCAGCCTCGCGCGAGGGCCACTTGCCGTTCTGCAGGCAGACAATGCAGCGCATGATCTCAACCATGCCCTGCACCAGCAGAAAGGCCCCGGCGAGCGGGATGATGGTCTTGAACGGATAGACCGGCGGGCCGTCGGCGGTGACATTCGAATGCTCGTTGATGGCCCAGGACTCGGCCGCAAAGGTGTAGCCGGCCCAGGCCAGCGCCACCACCCCGGGAATGAAAAACAGGAGGTACAGGGCCAGGTCCAGTCCGGCCTGCAAGCGCGGCGGGAAAAAGCCATAGAGCACGTCACCGCGCACGTGGCCGTTCTTGGACAAGGTGTAGGCACCGGCCATCATGAACAGGGAGCCGTACATCATGCTCATGACATCGAAGGCCCAGGGGTGCGGATTGTCCAGCGCATAGCGCGAGAACACCTCCCAGGAGATCGTGAAAGTGAGCGCCACAATGAGCCAGGCAAACGACTGCCCGATAAAGGTGCTGATCTTGTCGATCCTGAGGAATAGTTTTTGCATCGTTTGACTCGCTAAAAAAATCAGCCACCCGGACGACGCCCGGATGGCTGACCAGCGCTGCGAATATCCCTTACGCCTTCTTCGGGGCAGCGGACTTGGCGCCGAAGAAATGGCCCACGGCCATGCGCCGGCTGACGTAAGTGTCCTGGTCCCATTTCACGGCGCGCTCGGCGAAAGCCTTCTGCGATTCGAGGACTTCCTTGAACAAGGGGTTTTCGGCAGATTTCTTCTCGATAATGGCATCCCACAGCTTGAGTTGATCCTGCAAAATGGGGTCCGGGGTCTTGTAAAACTTGACCTTGTCCTTGGTCTGCAACTCGATGTAGTCCTTGGAATAACGGTCAATCGCCTTCCACGACATATCGGCCGACGCAGCTTCGGTAGCACCGGTAATGATGGCCTTCATCTTGGCGGGCAAAGCGTCGTACTTGGTCTTGTTGAACATGATCTCGAAGGTCTCTGCGCTCTGGTGGTAGCTTTGCAGCATGCAGACCTTGGAGACATCGGGAAAGCCCAGCAGGCGATCCGAACTGGCGTTGTTGAACTCGGCGCCATCGAGCAAACCGCGGTCCATCGCCGGCACGATCTCACCGCCGGGCAAGGCATTGACCGCTGCGCCCATCGCGGTGAACAAATCGATCGCCAGGCCGTTGGTGCGGAACTTGAGGCCCTTGAAGTCACCGGTTTTGGTAATGGGTTTCTTGAACCAGCCCAGCGGCTGGGTCGCCATCGGGCCATACAGGAAAGACTGTACATTGCCGCCAATCGAGGCGTAAAGCTTGGCCAGCAGTTCGGCGCCGCCGCCATACTTGTGCCACGAGAGCAGCATATTGGCGTCCATCCCGAAGGCCGGGCCGGAATTCCACAGCGCCAGCGCATTCTGCTTGCCGTAGTGATAGCCCAGCACACCGTGGCCGCCATCGAGCGTGCCTTTGGACACCGCTTCCAGCAGTCCGAACGCGGGCACCACGGCGCCGGCGGGCAGCACTTCGATCTTGAGATCGCCGCCGGTCATGTCATTGACCTTTTTGGCGTAGTCCAGGGCGTACTCGTGAAAGATGTCCTTGGACGGCCAGGTGCTCTGCCAGCGCATCGAGATCGGACCGGTCTGCGCCTTGGCGATCATGGGGGCGGCCATGGCGCCGGCGGCAAGGGCGGCACCCTTGAGCAGGTTGCGCCGGCGGGGAGTTGGGTCATCAGTCAAGGTAGTCTCCTGTTATAGATGGATCGGAATCGCATTTTGATCACATTTCCCGCTGCCGGGTCTAGGGTTTCCACCCGGTTGATCGGCATCTGGAGATAAACACTTTTTACTTTTCATGCTTTTCCGCTCCCGACTGGTGCGATCGATGCCTGCCAA